>CAYYWK010000475.1:0-3065 GCA_964475345.1 uncultured Desulfobulbus sp. | reverse complement strand
AATTTGTTTCTGATTGTACTTCTTGCTGACTTTGATCATCGAATAGATGATCTTCTTTTCGTCGGTACTCATATGATCCTCTGATTGTATAAGGACAAGGTGTCGGATGCGGCGGCAATGCCGTGGTCTTGAACTGGTGCCTATGGTGCGTGCTCGGGATAATACAGCAAATTCGCCATATCGCCAAACAGAACGCACTGCCGCCTCGTTTTTCGGAGAAATGCAGCAGGAAAAATTCTTCCGCTAAAGTTTTCCAGACAACATGCCGATACAGTACACGAAGGAACTTTTTCCCAGTTCACGGATGAACTGGCCGTCATACCGCATCAGCCAGGGAGGGCCCGCCATGAAAATCGCCGAATCGTCCGTACTTCTCTCCGCCCAGCACAGCCACCAGGAATCCTTTCGCAAAAATGAATCGCTGATGGTCTGGGGCAGCATGCCGAATGGCCGCGCGCGTGGCGTCGACCAGCCGGTTCGTCTAATCGGCCCACAGGAGAGCGACAACGTCAACCCTGCCAGCAGGGTCGAACTCACCGAGGCCGGCCGCAGGGTCAGGCACCACAGGGGTGAAATCACCGCAATCCCCGAGGACGAAAAGGACATCGCCGATCTCAACCTGCGCATCTTTGCGATGCTCGTCGAGCGACTCACCGGTCGCAAGATAGACATCAATGTACCAACCGACGTTGCGGAAGCTGAAGCGACAGGGATTGACGCCGAGAGTGTGTCTTCCGCGCAAGCCGCTTCGACGGAGCCCCCCCCGCAGGGTTTCGGTCTGGCCTACGACTATCATGAGTCATACAGCGAAAGTGAAACGCTGTCTTTTTCCGCAGCAGGTGTCATCCGTACCGAAGACGGTAGGCAGATTGATTTTTCTGCCCAGCTGCATATGTCCCGGCAGTTCGTGTCCGAAAAGAACATCAGCATCAGGGCAGGTGAGGCCCTGAAAGATCCGTTGGTGGTCAATTTTCCCGGAAGTTCCCTTGAACTGGGAGAAAGGAATTTCATCTTTGACATCGACAGCGACGGGGCCGCCGACCAGATCGCCTTCGTCGGCCCGCAGAGCGGCTTTCTTTCGCTGGATCGTAACGGGGACGGGATAATCAACAATGGCTCGGAACTGTTCGGAGCTGCAACAGGGGATGGTTTTGCCGAACTTGCGGCATATGATCTGGATGGCAACGGCTGGATTGATGAAAACGATGCCATCTATGACCGGCTCAGGGTCTGGATGCGGACAGGCGATGGACACGATCAGCTGCTGGCTCTCGGTGAAAAAGGGGTCGGCGCGATCTATCTCGGACACCTGACGACGCCGTTTTCCATGAAAGATGCAGGCAATGAACTGCTTGGCCAGGTCCGCGCCAGCTCAATCTTTCTGGGCGATAATGGAAGCGTCGGAACTATCCAGCAGATCGACCTGGCGGTGTGAACGGCCGGTTCCAGGCTGCAGTTTCCTTCTAAACATTTTCAGCGCTGCCGGCGATTGCCCAGTAGAAAACGATAGTAGCTGTTGACCCTGCCGATCAGTTCTTTCGTCTCCTCGTAATCGGCATGTCTTCCATACGCCAGTGAAGGCGTGTGCTCCCCTGCGTTCCATGCTGAGAGAACCAGATCCAGCCGGCCATCGAAGCGATAATTGTATTTTGCGACAAGGTAGCAGGTCAGCAGGATGTTGACTGCCGGATCATGCAGGTCTTCAGCCTGCAAATCTGCAAGCTGCCGGCGGGTGACATGGCGGAACACCGTGCGGCTGCCGGCCAGTTCCCGGCCGGCGCGGCGAGCGGTGGGCAGGAGCAGCTGTCCGAGCCCCCTGGCGTTGCGGCTGGACACGGCAAGAGGATTCCCTCCTGACTCCGCAAGGATAAGTGCCTTGATGAAATCCGCTGACACCTTGTGGCGTGGACGAAAATACGAGAAGCTGGTGAAATACCTGATCAGGTGGTCATACCTGGAGAGTGTGGACAGCTGCTTGATGGATACCGGCCGGTAACGGTTTTTCGACAGATATTCTCCGAGATCAGCCCGGCAAGGACCCGGTTGGATCGCAAGGAGCAGAGTGGCAAGCAGGAAGCTGAGGCAGCCGCGATACCGTTTCATCTAAGCAGTTGTTTGCAGGTTGATAGCTGATGTCAGAAACCGGAGAATGGCCTTGTACATGAGATAGGGATCCCTGCTGCCCGCCATCTCCCTGATTGAATGCATGGACAGGGTGGCGACGCCTACATCCACTGCCCGCACCCCGAGCCTTGCCGCAGTCAGAGGGCCGATGGTGCTGCCACAGGGCAGGTCGCTGCGCATGACAAACTCCTGTACAGGTATTTCGGCTTCCCCTGCGAAAATCTTAAACAGCGCCGCACTGACGCAGTTGGTCGCGTACCGCTGGCTGGCGTTTATCTTGATCACCGGGCCGCCGTTCAGCAGGGTTTCATGTTGCGGTTCAGAACTCTCCTTGAAGTTGGGATGAGCGGCGTGGGCATTATCGATTGAGATTAAAAACGACCGCGTGATAGCTATTTGGCGCGCCTGTGGATCCGGGAGGATCCGCTCCAGAATGGACGAAAGAAAATCTCCCCGCGCCCCCGAGGAGGATACTGAGCCGATCTCCTCGTGATGGGCGCAATACAACATGGTGTTGTGAATGTTACCGGCATCAAGCAGAGCTTTGGCAGCGACATGACAGCTCAGCAAGTTGTCGAGCCGGCTGGCGCTGATGAATTCATTGTTCAAACCGGTATGGACAGGTTGCTGGATGTCGTAGCAGAAAAGCTCGGAAGCGAGGACATCTTTTATCGGCAGATCGGGATAGTGGTTGGCAAGCTGATCCAGGAGAATCCGCTGGAAGTCAGGCAACTGGTTGTTGATGGACTGGGCGATGATCGGTGCGAGATGGTTCTGGGCGTTGATCGCCTTGTTTTCGTTGGCCAAACGGTCAAAATGGATGGCCAGGCTGGGTATGACCAGCAATGGGCGGGCGAAATCAATCAGGAGGGTTCGCAAAGATCCGTTTTCCAAAAGACAGCAGACTCTGCCGGCAATGGAGAGATCTCTGTCAAACCAGG
>CAYYWK010000474.1:0-3071 GCA_964475345.1 uncultured Desulfobulbus sp. | reverse complement strand
CAGCCTCGGGCTGACAGTCCGCTACTGCAGGCCTGCTGGAGGTATGCCGGAGGCGGAAGAACGCTCGACGCCCCTGAGGATGCCCAGGGCGGTGTCGAGTTGCGGATCATTTCTGAGTCTCTCCAGTGTTTCCGGGTCGGTCGGCAGGGCGGCCGGGGACGGTTGCTCTTGACTCGGTTGCTCCTGACTCTCAAGGTTGCCGCTGGGATTGTCGCCGCGCAAGGCTCCGCCTGCGGAGACAGATTCCTGGCCGGCGTTCCCTCTGGCGGCGACTTCCACGTCCGGGGCGATGCCCGAATCCTGTATCGAACGGTTGGCCGGTGTGTAGTATCTGGCAGTGGTCATCCGCAGGCCGGCTCCGTCCGGCAGGGGAATGATGGTCTGGACCGATCCATTGCCGAAGGTCCTGGTGCCGACGATCACCCCGCGCCTGTGGTCCTGGAAGGCGCCGGCGACTATCTCCGAGGCGCTTGCCGACCCTTCGTTGACGAGAACCACGATCGGCATCGAGGCGTCATCGGCGGTGCTGTGCGCCTGGAAGACCATGTTCTGGTCTTCCGTCCTTCCCTTCGTCGAGACGATGACCCCCTTTTTCAGGAAGATATCGCTGACGCTGACCGCCTGGTTGAGGAGTCCGCCGGGGTTGTTGCGCAGGTCGAGAATCAGTCCGCGAATGGCGCCTTTTTTCTGGAGATTGCTCAGCTCCTGCTTGACATCCCGGGTAGTGTGGTTCTGGAAGTTGGTGATCCGTAAATAGGCGTAACCCGGGATCAGAAAGGATGCCTTGACAGAGTGCAGCGGGATGATATCCCTGGTCAGGGTAAAAGGCCGCAGGGTGTTCTCGTCAGGCCGCTGGATGGTGATGCTGACCTTGGATCCTCGGTTGCCCCGGAGCAGCTTGATCGCCTCGTCGGAGGTCATGTCCTTGGTCTTTCTGCCTTCGATCTCCACAATCAGGTCGTTGGCCTTGATGCCGGCCGCTTCGGCAGGAGTGCCCTCGATCGGGCTGACGACGGTGAGGATGCCGTCCTTGATGGTGATCTCGATACCGACGCCGCTGAACGAGCCGCTGGTTTCCTCCTGCAGATCCCGCAGTTCCTCCTGGGTGAGGTACGAGCTGTGGGGATCCAGTGTCAGCAGCAGGCCCCTGATGGCGCCGTCCACCGCCTGGCGGGTATCGATCTCGTCGACGTAATTCTCCTGCAGGATGCTCAGGATGTTGGAGAAAACCTCAAGCTGCCGGTAGGTCTTTTCACGCTGGTCCTGGGTGATATCGGCGCAGGCAATCCTGTCGGGGGAACTGAGCAGGCAGAACAGCAGGAGAACAGCAAGACGGGGACGAAAAGAAGCGGTCATGTACATCCTTCAGTGCCGCAGGGGCATTGTGCGAATCCCGATGAATTTCAGCTACTCACTGGTGGAAGCGGTCGGGGATGTCAGTTTGTCCGTTTTCACCCACTGCAGCGGATCAAGCGATTCGGATCGATGACGGATCTCGAAATAGACACCCTTTTCAATGAGTGTCGCCGTCTCTCCCGTCTCGCCGACAATGGTACCGGTCTTGACCGTATCTCCCTTTGCTGCAAGCACTTTTTCAAGTCGAGCAGAAATAGAATAATACTGAAAACCGTGATGCACAATGACTGAGTTACCATAGCCGCGCAAATATCCGGCATGGATGACTGAGCCGGGGAAGATCGCCTTGACCGGCGTCCCGTTCGGGGCATCGATGGCGATTCCATCCGAGGCCCGGCTGATTCCGAGGGAGTTGGTGATCTGCTCGCGGAAGCCGGCGATGACGGTCCCCTGCAGCGGCGGCGGGTGTTTGCCCTTGCCCAGCAGAAAACCCTGCTCCTTCTGCTGTTCTTCCTCTTTCCTGGCCAGCAGCGAGGCGGTAAGGTCCTTCTCCGCCTGTTCCAGTTCGCTGATTGCCTGCTGGTGCAGCTTTGACTGGGTGCGGATGCGGTGGAGCAGCTGTTCCTTCTCCTGCTTTGTTGCATCGACGCTGACCTTTTCAGCGACCACTTCGGCGATGAAGTCGGAGAGGAGGTTCTTCTCGAGCACCAGGCTTCTGGTGATCCGTTCGAGATTGGCGATGTTGGTCCTGTAGGTGGCGATGAGATTCTGGTCGTACTCTATCAGCGACTGGAAGGAATCATGAAACCACAGGAGCTCGGGAAGGGTCTGCGCGGAGAAGATGACATTGAGCAGGCCGATATTGCCCATCTTGTAGTAGGCGTTGATCCGCTTGAGCAGGTGCTGCTGGACCTTGTTCTTTTCCACCCTGATACCTGAAAGTTCCTGTTCGCGGTCGCCGATCAGCTTTTTCTGGAGGTTGCGTTTCTTCTCAAGTCCCGACAGTTTTTCCAGATGCTTGCCCAGACGCAGGTCCAGTTCCTCGAGTTCCAGCAGCAGATTTCTTTCCTTGTCTGCAGCCTCGAGAAACTGCTCGCGCTGTGACTGCAGGCCTTCCTGCAGCCGTTGGATGTTGATACGGAAAGACTGGACGTCCTCTTTCGGAGCAGCCCCGGTCTCTGTCTGGGCGAAGACGGCGGCGGTCATCATGGCAGGCAGCGCGGCAAAGAGGAGCAGGACCCCCGCCGTCCTTGCGGGAAGGCGGGCTGTCCCAAGCAGCCTGCAAGCGAAATGGAGGCCGTTGCGGAACATCTTCATCGCGTGGGGGAATGCGTCGGCATTCATATCCTCAGGTATTTCTGGATCGAGGTGAAACTGCCGCCGGTGCAGAGGATGATGGAGACACCGACGATGGCGAAGGTGGTGGTGACCGGCAGGAAGGTGAAGTCGAAGAGGTTGAAGAGGCCAGGACCGGAAAAGCGCACCTTTATCCAGTCAAACAGCAGAAACAGCGACAGCAGGCCGAAGGCCGAGCCGAACAGACCCTGCAGAAAACCCTCGAGCAAAAACGGCGTGCGGATGTAATTGTTGGTGGCCCCGACCAGCTTCAGCAACTCGAGTTCCGCCTGCCGTCCCATAATCGTCAGACGGATGGTGTAGGCGACCATGAAGGTGGTGGTGAGGATCAGCAGGTTTCCGGAGAGGATGACGACAAT
>CAYYWK010000473.1:0-3075 GCA_964475345.1 uncultured Desulfobulbus sp. | reverse complement strand
ACCGGTAATGACATTGATGACGCCGGCTGGAAATCCCGCCCTCGCAGTCCTTGCCGAGAGGGCAGGATTTCCAGCCGGCGTCATCAATGTCATTACCGGTGAGGCGCCCCGGATCGGGAAAATTCTGGCACGCAGCAAGCAGGTGAGGAAAATCAGTTTCACAGGATCAACCGAAGTTGGTCGGCTGCTGATGCGTGACTGCTCAGAATCATTAAAAAAATTATCTCTGGAGCTCGGTGGACATGCCCCTTTTATCGTTTTTGCAGACGCAGAAATCGACAAAGCCGTTACCGAGGCGGTGACGTCAAAATTCCGGAATTCAGGACAGACCTGCGTCTGTGCCAACAGGTTCATTATTCAGGATTCGATTTACGAAACCTTTGCCACCATGCTGGTCGAGGAAGTCAGAAGGCAGCTGGTGGTCGGTCCCGGATCCTGCCGCCAATGCAACCAGGGCCCTCTGATAGACGAAAAGGCTGTCCTCAAGGTTGAAGAGCAGATTGCGGATGCCCTTGCTAAAGGGGCAAGGCTTGCAACGGGAGGAAGGCGTGCAGCAGGGCCTGGGTATTTCTTCGAGCCGACGGTTCTGCTCGATGTCACGCGAGAAATGCGGATCGCGCAGGAGGAGACTTTCGGACCCGTGGCCCCTCTTTTCAGATTCCACGATGAGGAAGAAGCGCTGCAGCTTGCCAACGATTCTGATTATGGCCTCGCGGCGTATTTTTTCACCAGGGACCTGCAGAGGGCCTGGAAGATAACGGAAAATCTTGAATGCGGAATGATAGGCGTGAATACCGGCATTTTATCCTCGGAGGCTGCACCTTTCGGAGGCAGGAAGGACTCCGGCTTTGGCAGGGAAGGCTCGAAATACGGAATGGATGAGTTTCTTGAAATAAAATACATGTGCCTCGGCGGTCTGGAATGATGCACATCCTGATTGAAGGTGCAATTGTTCTCGACAACCATTTAAAATTAAACTAGTTTGTTGTAAAAAGCCGCAAGTCGTGGTAGTTCTCAAGAACCCGATGATAGTCTGCGGGAAATGAAGTGACAAGGTTGGTTGGCTGAAGCGTATGGATAACAGTGTATTGAAGGCGATCAAAGAACGCCGGAGCATCCGAGAGTTTACAAGCGAGAAGGTTCCCCAGCGTGATCTGATGACCCTGGTCGAAGCTGCGACCTGGGCACCCTCCGGCAAAAACAACCAGCCATGGCGGTTCGTCATCCTCACGGACGAAAATGTGAGAAACAAAATCGCCGACCTGACGCTCTATCGACACATAGTCGCCAACTGCAGCAGCCTGATCGTCGTCTTCCTCGACACGGAGGCTATCTACGACGAGGTCAAAGACCATCAGTCTGCTGGCGCCGCCATACAGAATATCCTTCTGGCTGCAGAGTCTCTCGGCTTGGGAGCGGTGTGGATGGGACAGATTCTGAAGAACAAGCACGAAGTCAATGCCGAACTCGGTATTACCGCCAGATATGATCTGATGGCCGTCATTGCCGTCGGATATCCGGCGCACCGAAATCAAAAGTCTCACAGAAAAAATGTCAATGATTTCATACTCAAAATACTTGGAGGATAAACTATGCATACGGCTACGTTGGTCAAGCGTGTAACCACCTTTCTATCTGCTGCGGCTTTGATGCTGGCGCTGGGAGCCTGCTCGGGAAAAAGCCAGAACCAGTCTGTTCCCGTAACAGGTGATCTGCCGCCGCTTGCCACGTCCATCGGAAGCTTCGGAGACCTCGAACTGCCGGTCGAGATGAAGATCGACCAGGGGAAGACGATGTCTATCAACACCGAATCCTTCAAAGGCGGGATCCTCCATTATACCGGTCGCGTCGAAATGAACTCGCTGAAGGATTTCATCGTTGCCTCCATGCGCAACAACAAGTGGAAACTGGTTGGAGAGGCTTCCTACGAATATATCCTGCTTGCCTTCACCAAGCCGAACAAGACCTGCATGATAGTCCTGGACGAGGGTATGGGAGGATCTCTTGGAAAGACTCACGCCACTCTCTATATAGCAGCGGATCTCAGCGCAACCGGAAATGTGAATCCCTTCGGAGAATCAACTGCGCAATAGTTCTTCCTGTTATTCCGCCCTCACCATGAACGCGGCTACCCTCTCGAGTCCCGATGGGCTGCCGCGTTCGGCCTATAAATGACAAATCACCGTTCTGGTGAACTTCCGCAGCAAACCCCTTCTGCAGAATCAGACCGGGAGTGCACATGCCCGGTGCGGGTAAGGTCTGCACTGCCGGCGATCAGACTGGCGAAGCCCCTTGCGGCAGCAGTGCACGACACTGTCTGTGAAAGGACCGGGCCAGTTCTTGAAAGGCATGAACCGAAAGAGCTTCAGGGCGCAGCCGCGGGGATAGACCGGCGGCGGTGATTGCCTGTTCAACCCGCATTTTTGTGCTGTCTGCTGCAACCATCTCTGGAAATACTCCTCCAGCGGCGAGGGTGTTGAGTATGGTTTTTCTCCGTTGGCCAAACGATGCGCGGACGATCTTCACGAACAGGTCGTATTCGGCGGGGGAAAGCGCCGGGGTGGCTTCTGCTTCCGCGCATCTGAAGTCGATCCGTATAACCATTGAGTCAACTTTCGGTCGCGGATGGAACTCGCCGGGACCAAGCGTCATCTGTTTTCTGATATCAGCACAGTGCTGAAGCAGCACGGAAGGTATACCGTAATCCTTTGATCCGGGAACTGCCAGCAGGCGATCGGCAACCTCCTTCTGAAGCATGATGGTGGCGCTGTAGACATGGTCCCTGTTGTCTATCAATTTGAAAATAAATGGATTGCTGATTGAATAGGGCAGGTTGGCGATGATTTTCAACCTGTCGCCGCAGAGCTGCACAAGTTCTGGAAAATCGGTTTTAAGAATATCCTGATGAAGAAGCGTGACATTGTCCGGCAAGTCGTTTTCCTGCTGATGAAATCTGACGATGCCGCTGTCGATTTCGATCCCGAAGACATGCCGGACCACAGTCGCCAGAGGCTGGGTCAGGGCCGCCAGACCGACACCGACTTCGACGACGACATCCTGGGCCTGGAAAGCGCC
>CAYYWK010000472.1:0-3082 GCA_964475345.1 uncultured Desulfobulbus sp. | reverse complement strand
AAAGAGAACAGGCCCTTCTCGTCGGTTTTGCCCTCCAGGATGGTGGTGCCGTGGGTGTCCTGTACGACGATCTGGCCGTGTTCAACGGGTTTGCCGTCCGGAAAATAGCTTTCGGTAAAGACCGTTTCGCCTTCTACATACGCAAAAATGTTGACTTTATGGGCAAGAACGGAGTTTGCGGTGCCGAGCAGAGGAAATATGAGCAGTGTACAGAAAAGGATGAGATGGTTTCGCATGGGACCCTCGCGGTCAGGGGCCGGTAGAGAAGATGTCTCGCCGACCCTGTGAACGATATTTACTGCATGTTGGTTGCATGTACCCAGTATACGGCTCCGATTTCAACCCCTTTTTCGAGGCCGTCCTGCTGCAGTTTCCAGTCCGCCTCGCTGAGGGGGCAAAACCCCACCACCCGGTTCGGGGCATCGCGTAGGAAAAGACGCCGTTGGCATCCGCCTTGACCACCTGGGTGATGAACGGGTCGCTCGGTGCCTTGACGGGTGAGGGGTTGCCGGGCGATTCGTTGAGGTATTCGATCTCCACTTCGGCACCTGCCGCCGGTTTGCCTTTGAGCAGGACCTGCCCCGTGAACAGGTTCCCCGTCCAGAGGCCATAAGGCCTCGTCAGTGGAACGATTTCGGTTTCCAGGCCGACTGGTTCGTTCCAGCCCTCCTCGAGGCCCAGGGCATTCACGCAGACTTTGGTGTAGTGGACGATGAACGCGTCTTCGGCAGGCTCCCAGTAAGGGACGGGCTCGACGTAGAAGGTGTAATCACCTGGCCGTTTGATCTGGAAGGAGGTTTTCCAGGCGGTGAACTGCTCCTGCTGGTCTGCGGACTTGCCGGGCGCCTCAGTGAGTGTCGCCAGCAGGTCGGTTTTCTTCCCTCCTGCAAGGACACCGAACTGTTTCGGTTGGGCCATGTTCATATACTGGCCTTCCATGGGGTGGATGAACTTGACGGCGATGCCGAGTTTTTTTTCATCATTCTGGCTGACGATGTCGTCAGAGGGGATGACCGCCCCGAAGTGGGCGTTGCCGGTTGTGGCGATCCCGATGAGGCCGGCGGCGACGAGGCCTTGGGTCAGAAAGCGTTGCAGGTGCATGATGTTCTCCTTGTAGTGGCAGTGGATGCTGATGGTTGCAGGACTCCCGGTAACACTAAATTTTCATGCGTGATACTAGCACCGGCGGCGACGGTCGTCAAGACGGGAAATACCTCAAACATTCTAAGGCGGTGAGATGGGCATGCAGCGCGCGAAATTTGGCGGCGGCGGTCGACCGGGTGAGAGCCCGGCGCTGATGGAGACGAAGGGAAAACCACTTCCGTCGCGGAAGTTCATGCCGGGAAAAATGATGGTACGGTGTCCTGTCGGCATTGCCGCCCTTTGCCGATATGTGCTTAGATGAACCATGGGGATACCTTCTCTTTCACTCCGGCGGCAGCGTAGTCCCTGACGCGCCCGCAGTCGCCGCCGGTGCAATTTTCCCAGTGGTGGAATGATGAGTAACGACCCTTCTCAGCCCGGAGCTGAGGCCGGACGCTCCTTCGACGAGCTGTTTCGCAGGCTGATGAACGAAATCCACGCGGCATCGAGCCCGAATGCGATCATGGTCGGCCTGCGCAACAAGATCCTCAAGATCTACCGTGTCGAGATGGCGACGATCTTTCTGTTCGACGCCAAGAAGAACCAGCTGGTGTCCTGGGTCCTGCTGCCCGGGGAGTCGCTGCGCAAGATCTGGATGCGGATCGGCCACGAGAGCATCGTCGGTTTTGTCGCCGCCACCCGCAGGACCCTCAATATCGCCAACGTCTATGACAGTGAGGAATTGCAGCGGATACACCCCTCGCTGGGCTTCGACCGTTCCTGGGACGAGAAGGGCGGTTGCCGGACGCGGCAGGTGCTGGCGACCCCCATTGTCCACCAGAAGAATCTGATGGGGGTCATCCAGCTCATCAACAAGGTGGGCGGCGCCGATTTCGACAGCGCTGACGAAGCCAGCATCGCCGAGTTGGCCGAGACGCTGGGTATCGCCCTTTACAACCACTACAAGACCGGCAAGAAGGTGCCGCTCAGGTACGAGGAACTGGTCAAGAGGGAGATCATCTCCGGGCAGGAAATGGAACGGGCGATGGTGATCGCCACACAGAAGGAGCGGGATGTCGAGTCGATCCTGATGGAGAACTTTCTGGTGGACAAGGCCGAGTTGGGGGAGGCGCTGGCCAATGTCTACCAGACCCGCTTCGTCGACCTGAAAAAGAACCTGTTCGCCGCTGAAACCCTGATCGGCCAGGGAAGCTACGAGACCTTCCGGCAGGGGTTGATCATCCCGCTGGAAAGAAAGCAGGATACCCTGTTTCTGGCCGCCAAGGACCCGGCGAACCAGGCCGAGGTCCCGGCCTTGAAGAAGATCTACGGGGTGCTGCACGCTAAGATCTTTCTCGCCTTCGGCGATGACCTCCGTGAATTCCTCGACCGCTTCGCCCCGGCCGAAGGGGAGGTCGGATCAGGCGCAGAGGGCGAAACGCTGCACGAGGGAGCAGCGCAGATCCACCCCGGCGATGCCCGCCTGCAGGAGGAGGCGGAAATCGCAGTGGACTCGCGCCCTGCGATCCAGCTCGTCAACATGATGATCGAGAATGCCTACTACGCCGGGGCTTCGGATATCCATGTCGAACCGTACGGTTTGACCATGGACTCGGAGGTGCGTTACCGGGTTGACGGCCAGTGCAGCCATATCCTGCGGATCCCGAAAAACAACGTCAACTCGGTGATAGCGAGGATCAAGGTGCTGGCCGATCTCGACATCTCGGTGAAGAGAAAGCCCCAGGACGGCAAGATCAAGTTCACCACCACCCGCGGCGACAACATCGAACTGCGAGTGGCGACGGTGCCGACCGCCGGCGGTAACGAGGACGTGGTGCTGCGGATCCTGGCGGACTCCAAGCCGCTGCCCTTGCAGGAGATCACCCCGCCCCGGGTCTTCAACCGGATGACCGAGGTAATCACCCGCCCGCACGGTCTGTTCCTGGTCGTCGGTCCGACCGGTTCGGGCAAGACCACCACCCTGCACTCGGCCCTGCAC
>CAYYWK010000471.1:0-3092 GCA_964475345.1 uncultured Desulfobulbus sp. | reverse complement strand
TTCGCCCTGGCCGCTGAGACCGACAATCTGGCGTCCAGGGCCTATGTCGAATGGGCGCACGGGGTCATGCTCTGCTTTCTCGATGCAAAGAGGGCCATCGACCAGATGGAGAAGGCGATCCGCTATCTCACCGATTCGCAGAACCTGCTGCTGCAGGGAGTCAGCTGGTGCTGGCTGGGCTACGCCCATTGCATGGCCGACAATGCCGGTGAGGGCCTCGGTTTCATCGAAAAAGGCCTGAAGATGCATACCGAACTCGGCGTACCGTACTGGCTCTCGTTCTGTCATTTCTTCTCCAGTACCGCCCACTTCGAACTGGGTGAGATGGCGAAGGCCCGCGAAGATGCCGAACTCGCCGTGCAGTGTGCGCTGAATAACAACGAGAAACAGGTCCAGGGGCTTACCCGGGCCTGGCTCGGCCGGGTGCTGGCGGCCACCGGCCCCCGGCAGCCGGAAGCAGCGGAGGAAATGCTGCTGCAGGGGATACGGCAACTCGGGGAGCTGGAGATTCTCACCCAGGAGGCCATGTGCACCATGTGGCTGGGGGAGTTCTACCGAGTGACCGGCCGGCCGGAACAGGCCATGCAGGTTTTGGCCAGGGCCGGAACCATGTTCAACGATCTGCAGATGATTCACTGGCGGCAGCGCACGGCATGGGCCATCAACAGGCTGGCCGAAACCGGACCTGGAAACATGCAACGGACATACTGAAACGATACGAGAAGTAACCCGGCAACAGCACCGGCATGATCCCAGCCGAACCAGCCAGAAAGGCGGTTTTTATCAACCTGCTGCTTGAACGATGAACCGGCAATGATGGCCGCGCAGTAACGCCCTTGCGGCTCTGCTGTTCACCTGATGCCTGCGGGCTACGGCCTTTTACCCCCCCCTTTCGGCGTGTGATCCATGCGCATCCCCTTTCACCACCGCCTGGCCGTTATCTAGACCAAAAATTTCATCTTGATCGCCATCATCCTGGGGGTTGCCACGATCGGCAACCAGATCCGCACAGACTTGGTTGGTGTAGGCGCGAAGGGAATGCGACTCGACGATCAGCCAGACCCTCGACATGCAGCAGCACCCTGCCGTGCAGGCAGCATGGAACCTCGACCGTAACCTGGCCGATGGGGTGCTGCGGGCCTCTTCTTCTACAACCCGGCCATCCCCACCGAACCATATCAGAAATAGTCTCAATTTCCGAAATTCAGCCGAACCTCACGCTTCCCAATAAACATCTCCTCTTCCAAAGCACCATCTGCCGTCCAAAATGATCTGGAGAAACATTCTGCCTGCCACTGCTTATTTCGGTTATGATATTTTGGGATATGCAGACTTTAGCCGATGAGATTAATTACGTATTCAGGAAAAATATCGACTGCAGAATTTCGGCAACCCCTAAAGCTGGAGTTGGTGGTGATTTCATTCACCCTGATGCGGGTCAAAATATATAGGCGATGATGAAGATGCCAACCATAGCAAAAGCCAGCATCAGTTTCATACCGACACCAAGGATAAAACCCAGCCAGGTGGCGATTCCAACGAACCCGGCCTGTGCCATATTTCTTCGGGCAATGAACTCGCCGACCACCGCGCCGATGAAAGGGCCAAAAAAGACGCCAACAAACCCGAAAAAAATGCCAACAATGGCCCCAAGTAAGGCACCGATTACTGCTTCCCGACTCGCCCCGACATGTTTAGCGCCAAGGCTGCCGGATACGAAATCGGCGACAAAGGCGACAAGCGTCAATATGCCGAGGAAGATCATCGTTCCTATGCTGACAAATTGGAAACCATCCCCCCAGGCAGCAAGCAGCAAGCCAACATAGATCAATGGCGTTCCGGGCACTGCAGGAAGAAAAATACCAGCAACGCCGATGCCAACCAAACTTAAACTCGCCACCCAAAGCAAAGGTGTCATGCGTCTCTTTACTGTATTAAATTTATTGATTACAGAGGCCTAGCATCCTGTTTTGCTTTTTCCACCATGAATTCTGAACGATCTGTAATACCACTGTGCGGGAGCACCAGTATCAGGCTTCCGCCGCCATGCAGGCTCGATAGAACTCAACGGAGAAATTATGGACCAGCCATCACTGCTATTCCTTTCCTCTTAGCACCTTCAAATTGATAAATATTGGATCCTCCGAATTGAAAAAGGAGGAGTTCTTTCGTGAAGTCATGAACCTTGAAATTTTCTGAAGGGGTTTGACATATCACCTTCGCACAGCTACAAGGATCCATTGGGGGATACACGAATCGAAAGACTCCTAGAAACGTCCAGATATATTCAAACCGATCATTGTCTGAGTATCATAATCGTCTTCTGACAACGCATGACCATCGCTATCATCGATGTTGAGTTGTCCGTCAAGAGTCATTCCAAGATAGCCATCAAAAGAAATGGATTGCGTTACATCCCATCCAATCCTCGCGAAAACAGGGTATCCTTTGAATTCTGCGAAACCGGAAGGAGCGACTGGAGATGTGTCATCGAGGGCAAAGCGCATGCTCCGATAAACACCTCCAAGGCCGAGATCGAGTTGTTCATTGAAACGATAACTCAACTCCAAACCTGCTGGTCCAAAAGGACCAGGACGAAATGGATTCGCTAAAAGCAATTGATCAGTAATGTACCAACGGACTAAAAGCATGGGATAGAAAGTCGAATCTTCAAGACCATAGACATAGCCCGCTCCAAGCCCAGCGCTCAGTGCAGAGGAGAATCTATGCATATAGGAAACCACCGAAGTTACCATCACACCATCGGTGAAATCAGCCCTGTCCTCACTCGCAGTGCCAAGGCTGCCGGTCAAGCCGAACTGTCCCTTTTCTCCAACAGCTGTGGAGAAAGGAACAGTGACGGTCAGAAAATCAGCTCGTTCCCAGGGTGTCACGGCAAAGCCATCGAAATCGTATTCAAAGGCTGTGTAATTTACTCCCACCCCGAGAAAGGACTTCTGGCCAATTGATTTCCGGGTACTGCCACTGATAAAAAAACTTTGGCTCGAATAGCTCCCGCCATTATCAAAGTCCGCATCATCTGACAATACATACCCCGTACCAAACCGCGTTGACCAATCAGCCTTCGGTTG
>CAYYWK010000470.1:0-3101 GCA_964475345.1 uncultured Desulfobulbus sp. | reverse complement strand
ATGTGATACCATTGCACGTTACTGCCGTGTTAACCAGCATTTTTTCCTCAATGTCATACCGCTTTCAGCGCACCAGGCACAGGAAGACATGCGTCACAGACATGGCCGGCTGAAAGCCAACCCCAGGTGGTTGGAAAACATCATACGGTTCCGTTGAGGAACTTCGTACAAAAGGAGTAGTAGCATGGCAGAAGGAACAGTTAAGTGGTTTAATGACGCGAAAGGATTTGGCTTTATCGAGCAAGATGGAGGTCAGGACGTCTTCGTCCATTACTCCGCCATCAAAACAGAAGGTTTCAAGTCCCTTGAAGAAGGTGCCCGGGTGAGTTTCCAGATAGTCGACGGACCGAAGGGACCCGCTGCTGACAACGTCGTCAAGATATGATTTTCGTGTAATCAGTTGCACCAGGGACCCGGCTTCGGCCGGGTCTTTTTTTTGTCTGCCGCCCGCGTTCCGGACACCGCAACCACCGCCGCTCCGCACAACCCTTCCCGGCAAACCGGAGCCACCGGAAAAGCCATCGGCGCTCCCAGCCATTTCCTTTACCCACAACGCCCGACCATGGAAGACTGGCAGAAGATGCTTGGCCAAAGCATCACCACCGTAAGCGCCCTGCAGGCGCATCTCGGCATCGCCGCAGAAGGGCTCGAAGCGGTGGCGGCCGTCTATCCGCTGCGGATCAACCCGTACTACCTCAGCCTTATCCGGCAGCAGGGAGATCCCCTCTGGAAACAGGCCGTACCCGACCTGCGGGAACTGGCCGACACGGTCTGCCCAGCGGATCCTCTCAACGAAAGCCGTCTCAGCCCGACCCCGCTGGTCGTCCACAAATACCCCGACAGGGGACTGCTGCTCGTTTCCAACCAGTGCGCCATGTACTGCCGCTTCTGCACCCGCAAGCGGATGGTCGGCACTCCGGCGATGCGGATCAGCGACGACCTGATTGACCAGGGCATCGACTATATCCGCCGTCACCCGGACATCCGCGAGGTCCTGGTATCCGGCGGAGACCCGCTGCTGCTGACAGACGGACAGATCGACGCAATCCTCACCCGGCTGCGGGCGATTCCCTCTGTCGAGGTTATCCGTATCGGCAGCCGCGTTCCCTGTACGTTGCCAATGCGCATCACCGAGCGCCTTGTCGGATTGCTGAAGAAGCACCACCCCCTGTATATCAACACCCATTTCAACCATCCTGCCGAAATTACCCCCGAGGCCTCCACAGCCTGCCGTATGCTCGCCGACGCCGGCATCCCCCTGGGGTCCCAGACTGTGCTGCTGCGCGGCGTCAATGATGATACCGAAACGATCAGGACCCTGATGCGCGCCCTGTTGAGAATCAGGGTCAGGCCGTACTACCTTTTCCAAGGCGACCTGACTCGTGGCACAGACCACTTCCGGACACCTGTCAGAACCGGAATGGAGATCATGCGCAACCTCTACGGTCATCTTTCCGGGCTCGCCGTGCCGACCTTTGCCCTCGACGCCCCAGGCGGCGGAGGCAAGATCCCCCTTACTCCGCAATATGTACTTGAATACGGTGATAATCTGGTTTTTTCCTCATACTCCGGAGATCCCTGCACGTATCCGGAAACTGGCGACCCCTGCTAGACACAGCCAACGTATTTCCGGTTTTTTGCGCATCCTCTTGATTCAGACACCCTGATAAGGCTATAATGCCCGCATAATTTTATTTTCTTTAACCACTTAGACGTGAAGCCATGGAAAAAGAATCCCTGCTCAACGCCGTGCTGGCCTCTGATGAACTGCCGACCCTGCCGACGGTTGCCTCCCAGATCATCTCGCTTACGTCGAAAGAGGACACCACCCTGGCAGACATCGCCGACCTGGTTTCGCAGGATATCGCCCTCTCCACCAGGATACTGAAGGTCTCCAATTCGGCTTTTTACAGCTTTCAACAGAAAATCGGTTCGATCAAGCAGGCCGTCTCGATACTTGGCACCAACGCCGTCCGCAGCCTCGTCCTTTCCTTCTCCTTTCTGACCATACGCAACGGCAGAAAGGAAAGCCTGTTCAACTTCGAGCGGTTCTGGGAGCGTTCGCTGGCATCGGCGGTGGCTGCCAGGCTGATCCTCGAAAAAGTCAAGGACGCCGATACCGAGGAAGTCTTCATTTCAGGCCTTTTGCAGAACCTCGGCGAACTGATCTTCGCCCGGACCTTTGCCGAGGAATACGACAAGGTGCTGGAAGCGGTCGAGAAGAAGCAGAGCACCAGCCTCGTCGCCGAGGAGAACGTCTTCGGCGTCGACCACTGCACCGTGGGGTATGAGGTCGCCAAGAGCTGGGGGTTTCCTGAAGTCCTGCTGCTGCCCATTTTGCACGGGCACAACCCTACCGGCTACACCGGCAAGGACAGCAAGATCGCGATGACCATCAAAGCCGTCTACCTCTCCGACATGCTGACCGGCATCCTCTTCTCCGACAAACCGGAGGAGTATCACAAGCAATTCCGCAAGGAGGCCAAGACGCTGTTGGGGTTGAACCCGGAAGATATCGAATCCATCCTCAGCACCTTCCACTCCAAGGTCGACGAAGCCGGCAAGTATTTCGACCTGAAGATCAAGAACACCAAGTCAGTCCAGGAAATCCTGCAGGAAGCAAACATCCGCTTGAGCCTGATCAATCTGGACTACGACCAGATGAACAAGCAGCTCATCCAGGCCAAGATCGCCCTGGAAAATCTCACCCGCGAACTCGAGGCCAAAAACCGCATCCTCGACAACCTCGCCAACATCGACGGGCTGACCGGAATATACAACCACCGCTATTTCCAGACCATCCTCGACCAGGAAATCAGCAGGGCCAGCCGCTACCAGTCCCAGATTTCTATCCTGCTGATTGATATCGACCATTTCAAGAAATTCAACGATACTTATGGACATCAGGTGGGTGATTTCGTACTCCAGGAGTTTGCCCGCATCCTCAAGGAGAATCTCCGCAAATACGACACGCTCGCCCGCTACGGCGGCGAGGAGTTTGTCGTCGTCCTGCCGGAAACCGGCACGGAAGACGCCTTGACCGTCGCGGAAAAGCTGCGGATGATCGTCGACACCTCGGTATTCGACGATAATCGCGAGAC
>CAYYWK010000469.1:0-3117 GCA_964475345.1 uncultured Desulfobulbus sp. | reverse complement strand
GAGGCTGGTCACCTGGCGGACCCGCGGGTCAGCGCCGCCGATCAGGGTCTGGGCGGGCTGGGTGCCGCAGATGACCTGCGCAGAGTCGGTGCCGGCCGAATAGCGGAAGGTCAGGCGTTCGCAGCTGGGAAAGGCGACGGTCGATGAAACGGGGGTATCGAGGCCGTCGTCAAGGCTGCCGCTGCCGTTCAGATCGCTCGAGAAGCGGATACGGGTGGCATTGGCGATCTCGAGGTCAAAATCCCCTGTCTTCTGCGGGTCGTAGCCGGTCATCCGCATCTCGCGGGCCATGAACTCGACGGCGGCGCGGACTTCCTGCTGCAGCGATGCGGCGGCGTTCTGGGTTGTATACAAGCGGCTCGACCGGGAGAAAACACCAAAGACGGCGGCCATGACGATGCCGAGAATGGCGATCGCCACCATCAGTTCGAGAAGGGAGAAACCCTGCTGCGAATATTTCGTGGTCTGTGGTTGCTTCATATTCCGTTACCATGGCTGAGACAGCGAATGATGGCATCGTGGCCGGTAATGCCGCCGTTCTTGGTGACCGTGACCGTGATGAACCGGGAGGTGGTTCCTGCCAGCGGGTTGGTGCGGGTGACCGTGACATTATACGGACCGCCAGGGTTCCCCTCGTCATCGACATTGTTCAGGGCGGTGACGTTATTGTTGCCGGTGGGGTTGAAGATATCCGGGGCGTTTTTCACCTGCTCCATCACCCGCTGGGCCAGCAGTTGCTGCTGGGTCTGGATGTTGCTGCGGGCGTTGCCGGAAACGACCTGGACCTGCAGACCGATGACCGCCAGGATGCCGATGGCAAAGATGGCCACGGCAATGATGACCTCGAGTAGCGTAAACCCTTGTTGATTCATACATTCTCCTTTCAGTAAGAAAAAAATGAGACTGCGGATCTTTTTCTGCAAAAAGTACACCAGAAGCGGGATGTGCGATTTTTTAGCGTGAGTTACCGATATTCCAGCAAGTATTGAAAAGATTGGCAGGGCTGAGAAGGAGAGGAGTGTTAAAATGTTTTATAGAAAGCCCGGAGTTGTAAAAAGATTTTTCAGCAAGTGGGGGCAGGGGCAGGTCCCGGCAGTTGCTGCCTGCGGATGGACAAGCGGGTGCCCGGAGGTTTCCGTTCATTCACGGGCGAGGCAGGGGAACTTGTGCCCGACGGTGCAGCGGCCCGTGTCGTGATCGGCCGGGCCGCTACTTGCCGCTGCCCTCCACCGATTCGGTGCCCCGGGTCAGGTAGTAGGCGGCGAGGATCGGCACCATCGTCGCCGCCATCACCATTACCGCCACCACGTTGGTGATCGGCACGTCACGGGGGCGGGTGAGCTGGTTGAGCAGCCAGATCGGCAGCGTGCGCTCGGGACCGGCGGTGAAGGTGGTGACGATGATCTCGTCGAAGGACAGGGCGAAGGCCAGCACGCCGCCGGCCAGCAGGGCGGTGGCGATATTCGGCAGAATGATATGGAAGAAGGTCTGGAAGCCGTCGGCCCCGAGGTCCATTGAGGCCTCGATCAGGTTCTGCGAGGTCCTGCGGAAGCGGGCGATGACGTTGTTGTAGATGACGACCACGCAGAAGGTGGCATGGCCGGCGACGATCGTCCAGTAGTTGAGCTCCCAGCCCGCCATCCGGAAGGCGGAGAGCAGGGCGATGCCGGTGATGATGCCCGGCAGGGCGATGGGCAGGATGAACATCAGGGTGATCGTCTCCCTGCCGAAGAACTTCTTCCGGTAGAGGGCGGCGGCGGCCATGGTGCCGAGGACGATGGCGATGCCAGTGGCCAGCGCCGCCACCTTCAGTGAGAGGAGTATCGCATCGATGATGTCCGGGCGCTCGAGGGCTGCCGCAAACCAGCGGAGCGTGAAGCCCTGCAGCGGGAAGCTGAAGGCGCTTTCCTCGGTGTTGAAGGCGTAGAGGATGATGACCGCGATCGGGAAGTGCAGGAAGGCGATGCCGCCGAAGGCGACGATCCTGAGCCAGAGCGGGCTGGGTGTTTCAGAGCGCATCGAAGGCCCCCATGCGTTTGGCGAAGATCAGGTAGAGGCCGACCACCAGGATCGGGACGACCGTGAAGGCGGCGGCCATCGGGATGTTGCCGATGGCGCCCTGCTGGGTGTAGACCATGGTGCCGATGAAAAGGCCCGAGGGGCCGACCAGAGTCGGGATGATGAAATCGCCGAAGGTCAGGCAGAAGGTGAATATCGAGCCGGCGACGATCCCGGGGACAGACAGCGGCAGCAGGATGGTCCTGAAGGTCTGGGAAGGGATGGCGCCGAGGTCGGCCGAGGCCGCCAGCAGGTTCGGGTTGATCCGCTCGATGGAGGCCTGGATCGGCAGGATCATGAACGGCAGCCAGACATAGGAGAAGACCAAAAACCGCCCCAGGTGCGAGGTGGACAGGGTGTTGCCGCCGAGATAGGGGACGGCCAGCAGGGCCTCGACAAGCGGCGTCAGACCGGTCTTGTCGATGAACCAGTAGAGGATGCCGCCCTTGGCGAGGATCACCGTCCAGGAGTAGGCCTTCACGATATAGCTGGCCCACATCGGCAGCAGCACCGCGACATAGAAGAAGCCCCGCTGCCAGCCGGTGGCGTGGCGGGCCATGTAGTAGGCGATGGGAAAGCCGAGGCAGGCGCAGAAGATCGAGACCGCCGCGGCCATCGTGAAGGTGCGGAGGACGATATCGAGATTGGCGGCGACCAGCAGGCCCCGGTAGTTGTTCAGGGTGAATTGGGGCAGGATCGTCATCGAGAAGTCGTCGAAGGTATAGAGGCTCTGCGCCAGCAGTGCAAAGAGCGAGCCGAGGTAGACGACTCCGAACCACAGCAGCGGCGGCACCAGCAGGAGCAGCATGTAGAGGGTGCTGCGCCGGTACAGCCAGGTCGATATGCGGCGGGCCGGGTTGGTGCGGACAGATGACTGCGGCATGGCGGCCTCCTAGCACTCGTCGAGGGGAATCATCGCCTGGCGGTCCCAGCCGATCATCACCTGCTCGCCGACCTTCGGCAGCAGTGCTGCATCCGGCTGGTCGCTGGCCACCTGGACGGAGAACTGCGCGCCGGCCTCCAATTCGACTTCGTAGCGGCTGTGGGCCCCGTAGTACT
>CAYYWK010000468.1:0-3129 GCA_964475345.1 uncultured Desulfobulbus sp. | reverse complement strand
CCCGACACATCCGGTGGATGTTCTTCATGATCCCCTTGAGGCGCTTGTCGACCTCCTCGCGCGGCCAGTTCAGGCGCATGCTGTTCTGGGACATCTCCAACCCGGAAACCGACACCCCGCCGGCGTTGGCGGCTTTGCCGGGCCCGTAGAGGATGCCGCGGTCAAGAAAGATGTTGACCCCGTCCGGGGTAGTCGGCATGTTCGCTCCTTCCGAAACCAGGTAGACGCCGTTGTTCACCAGATGCTGGGCATCCTTCTCGTTGACCTCGTTCTGGGTCGCGCTCGGGAAGGCGCAGGAGGCCTTGTGGTCCCACAGCGGGTTGTAGTCGAGTTCCGGATTGACCGGCGTAAAGGTGGCATCGCGGTACTGCTCCACATACTGGGAGACCCGCCCGCGCTGGACGTTCTTCAGTTTCATCAAAAAGTCGAGCTTGCCGCGATCGATCCCGGCCGGATCATAGACGTAGCCGGAGGAATCGGAGAAGGTCACCGGCTTGGCCCCCAGTTCGATAAGTTTTTCGAGGGTGTACTGGGCGACGTTGCCGGAACCGGAGACCAGGCAGGTCTTGCCTTCCAGGGTCTCGCCGCGGGTGGCCAGCATCTCGGCGGCAAAGTAGGTGCTGCCGTAGCCGGTGGCCTCGGGACGGATCAGGCTGCCGCCCCAGTTCAGGCTCTTGCCGGTGAGGACGCCGGTGAACTCGTGGGCCAGCTTCTTGTACATGCCGAACAGGTAGCCGATCTCGCGGGCACCAACGCCTATGTCACCGGCCGGCACGTCGGTGTCGGGGCCGATATGGCGGAACAGCTCGGTCATGAAGCTCTGGCAGAAGCGCATGACTTCGTTGTCTGACTTGCCTTTCGGGTCGAAGTCGGAGCCGCCCTTGCCGCCGCCCATCGGCAGCGAGGTCAGGGCATTCTTGAAGACCTGCTCGAAGGCGAGGAACTTGAGGATGCTGAGGTTGACCGAGGGATGGAAGCGGAGGCCGCCCTTGTAGGGGCCGATGGCGCTGCTCATCTGGATTCTGAAGCCGCGGTTGACGCGGACCTGCCCCTGGTCGTCGACCCAGGGCACGCGGAAGATGAAGACCCGTTCAGGCTCGACAATGCGTTCGAGGATCGCCTGCCGCCGGTAATGGGGATTTTTCTCCAGCACCGGCTGGATGGATTCCAGGACCTCGCTGACGGCCTGGTGGAACTCACGTTCATGCGGATCACGGTCAATGACAAACTGGATACTGCTCATGATGGACATCTCCTTTTCGTACTCCGATTTGGTGAAAAGCTCCTCGAAACGTGGCGGTGACTGCCGGTCAGTTCCCCGCCGGGACCCCCTGTGCATCCCATCCTCGCAACTGGTAGTACTCATTCAGCATGTATTCCATTTCCTCGGCGGTCAGCGCCCGGCCGTCCGGCAGGGATTTCCGGTGCAGCCTCGCCGGCAGACGGTCATCCTCCGGCCGCAACCCTTCCCGGAGGTTGAAGCGGCGGGTCATCGTGGCAATACGGGACGCGGTCCGGCCAAGGATTTCCCTGGAAGCCTCCATCCCGAAAACCAGCGGCAGCACCCGGATCAGTTCGTCCCAGGTATAGAGGTCACGGTAGAAACGGCAGAGGACCAGGGTGTCGAAGATGTTCAGGCGGTCCTCGTAGTCGGTCAGCAGCGCAGCCTTGCCCTCGGTGATATCCGGGGCGATGATGCCGGCAAGTTCCGGCTTGTAGAAGGTCGTCCGCAGGTGACAGGCCCCGCGCGGCGAGGTGGCAAAGGTCAGGCCCATGCCCTTGAGCACCCGTGGTTCATAACCGGCTGGCTCCATCCCCTTGACATGGATTGCCAGGTCTTCCAATCCCCAGTGCGCCGCCGCCGGCCGGATGCCGTCGGCCAGGATGGCGCCGATCCCCTCGCGGGCGGCGATCTGCCGGAGCAGGTCGGCAATGGCATCGACATCGCCGTAATTGATGCCGAGGCTGACCCGACCCTGTTCCTCGGCCTCCATCAACAGGCCGCAGAGGTTGCCGGCGGTGATGGTGTCCATCCCCAGACGGTCGCAGAGATCGTTGAGGTAAGCTATCTCGGCGATATCCTTGACCATGCACAGGCCGCCGAAGGCATAGATGGTCTCGTACTCCGGTCCCTCGATCTTGAGATTCTCGTGGCGCCCCCTGGCAATCCTGGTCAGGCGGCCACAGGCCATGAAGCATTTGGCGCAGGCATGGGCCCTGACCTCATGCTCGGCATGATAGGTCTCGCCGTTGATCTGCTCCCAGTGCTCGCAGTCGCCCTGGTTCCAGTATTTGGCCGGGAAGGCACCGACCTTGTTCATCAACGACACCATCATCGTCGTGCCCATGGCCCGATAGGCCTTGACGCCGGGGTGCTGCATATTGGCCTTGGAAAAGGCCTTGGCATATTCGGCGACGCCATCCGGATCGGCATACCGTCGCTTGCGGTCGCCCTGGAAGACCACGGCCTTGATCAGCTTTGCGCCCAGCACCGCACCGACACCGGTACGGCCGGCACAGCGCCATTTGTCGTTGGCGATAAGGGCGAAGCGGACCAGCCTTTCTCCGGCCGGGCCGATGCTGATCGCCCCTTTCTTGCGGAAACGCTCGTCGGCAATGGCATGGCGCGCCAACGCCTCTTCCTCGGCCTGGATGCTGTCCATGCCCCAGAGATCGCCGGCGTCGTAAAATTCAGCCCCGTCGGGGTGGATCGAAACCACCGTAGGACGATCGGCCCTGCCGACGAAGAGGATGGCGTCGAAACCGGCGGAGTCGATCGCCTCGGGAACCTTGCCGCCGGAGTAGGATTCGGCATACAGCCCGGTCAATTGCGACGTGGTATAGATCCCGTAGCGGCTGCCGCCCCACAGGGTGCCGCCACAGAAGGGACCGGTGGCGACAATCAGGTGGTTCTCGGGGGCCAGCGGGTCGACTCCCACCGGGTTACGGTCCAGCAGCAGACGGGTGGCGATGCCCTTTCCCCCCAGGCATTCGGAGAGCAGAGCGTCCGGCAGTTCTTCGATCCGGGATTCCTTGCGGCTGAGGTCGACGGTGAGCAGGCGATTATAAAATCCGAACATGGGCGGTATCCCTGGTTGAAAGCGTCTATGTATGCGGTTTGCGGTCTGA
>CAYYWK010000467.1:0-3140 GCA_964475345.1 uncultured Desulfobulbus sp. | reverse complement strand
GATTGTCCGGTAGCGGTCGAGGATCGTGTAGCACTCCCAGATGACGAGGACGGCCGCAAGGCCGACCAGGGCGGCCAGCAGGGCGTAGAGAGGAATCTCGACAAAGTGGTTGACCACCGAATAGTGGGGGATGGTGAAGACGCTGGTCTCGCCGAACCAGCCGCGAGTAACGACGGTGGCCATTGCCGAGGCGATGACCAGCGCGGCGAACGATGAGATCTCGTAGGTACCGAGCAGAACGATCTCAGCGGCGAAGAATATCCCGGCGATGGGTGCGTTGAACATCCCGGCGATCCCGCCGGCGCTGCCTGCAGCGATAAAGACCTTCATCCTGTTGCCGGAGACCCGGGTGACCTGGCCGACTTGGGAACCCATCGCGCCGCCGATCTGGGCGATCGGTCCCTCCACCCCGGCGGAGTTGCCGGTGCCGATGGTCAGGGCGGTGGCGATGATCTTGATGACGATTGTGCGGAAGCGGATGATGCCGTTTTCAAGGTTGACCTTGCGGAGAAAGGCCGGCAGGCCGTAGCCGTTGACCTCGCCCGGGAACAGCAGCGACAGCGGGACCAGCAGGATCACCCCGGCCAGCGGCAGCAGCGGCAGCAGCAGCAGGTGCCAGCCGCCCCTGTCGATGGCGAGCAGTTCGCTCCCCCCCTCGAAGACGACGGCATGGACGCCGTCGACCAGGCTGCGGAAGACGATCACCAGGAGACCGGCGCAGAGCCCGATGCAGGAGGCGGTCAGCATCATCCGGGTGTTCTCGCCCGGCAGGAAGCGGCGCAGGCTCTTTCTCATCGCTTCTCCGGTATCGGACAACCGATCGCAGCCGCCTGGGCAAGGAAAAAATCGTCGGTCATACCGGCGATATAATCGCGCACCATGGCGGCTGCCGGCGTACCGAGGCGGTAGTCCGGGTCCATGTCGGTCATCAGGTCGACCTGTCCCGGCAGCGGGCTGCCGCTGGCCAGCATCTCGAGATAGGTGGTGAAGAGGGCCGTGTAGCAGTCGCCGATGACCGGCAAGTCCCTCCTGGTTTCCGGCGCGAGATAGATATGCCGGTAGTTGAAGGCCTTGAGTTCGGCCAGCGCCTCGGCGATCCCGCTGCTGAAGCCGACAGTCGCCGCCGGATCGGCGCTGGCGCCCGGCTCCGGGACGCGGCTGGCGGCAATCAGGTCGGTGGTGAGGGTGTAGACGATGCTGCCGTTGGTGTCGCCGAGACGCGCCCTGCACGCCCTGGGAATATCGTCGCGGCGGATCAGGCCGAGAACGATGGCGTCCTCGATATCCCTGCCGATGTAGGCGATGGTGTCGGCCAGCCTGACCACGCAGCCCTCCATGCTCGACGGGACCAGGGAGATCTCCGGTGATTCGGCCTTATCCTGCAGTCGCCGGTCGAAATCGGCGAAGGAGGAGAGAGTGGCCGGGCTCAGCCTGCCGGCGTCGACCTCGCCGTCATGGCAGAGGATGCCGTCCAGGGTCTGCAGACTGAGATTCCAGCCGCGGCCCTTGCGTTCGATCCGCTCGAGAAAATGCACCGACTGGACGTTGTGCTGGAAAGGGGGCAGCCCATGATCCCGGCAGAGGCGGGAGAGAAAGCCCTCCCCGCCATGGCCGAAGGGGGGGTGGCCGATGTCGTGGCCGAGGGCGATGGCCTCGATCAGGTCCTCGTTGAGGCCGAGGAAGCGGCCGATAGTGCGGGCGATCCTGGCCACCAGCTGCACGTGCAGAACCCGGTGGGTGATATGGTCGTTGGCAAACAGCGAGAAGACCTGGGTCTTGTCGATATAGCGGGTGTAGGCACGCGAATGGAGGATGCGATCGGCATCGAGGGAAAACTGCTGGCGATAGCTGCCCCGCTCCTCGCGCCTGCGCCTGACTGCCTGGCAGCTCCGGGCTGCCGCCGGCGAGAAGCGCCGGCCTTCGTCATCGTTGAGGGCCTGGAGTCGATGGAAAAGGCCCGTGGTTTCAGGAGATCCGGACATGTCACAGGGTGGTCAGAGGAGAGTGGTACAACTATCTGGAAAAACAGTTAATCTGCTGCGAAATACGGGGGCCGATGGTCGGGCACCTGTGGAAAAGCGATGGAGGCTGGGATTTCTCCCGGTTTCAGCTCTTGATGGCTTCGCTGCCTTTCGAGTGCTCGATGCAACTGGAGAGGCATTCCTCACAGTTGGTGCTGGTCCGGCCTTCGCTGCAGAAATTGGCGAAACCTTTGATCAAATCTTCACCGCCCCTTGGGCAGCATTGCATGAACTGGGTAAAGCTGATCATCCTGGCGATGACTTCGGGTGGTGCGCTATGTTCTATCCGACAGGCGGCCTCCTCGGCGGTTTCCTGCTCGATGGCCAGCACCTCGATGAAGAACCTCTTCAGCGCGTTGTGGCGGAAGATCACGTCCCTGGCGACCTTCCGGCCTTTGACCGTCATGGTGATCGCCTCGTAGGGGGAATAGTTGATCAGCTCCTTGCGGGACAGCGCCCTGAGCGCCTCGGTAACCGATGCCCGGCTGACACCGAGCCGGCTGGCGATCTCCTTGCTCCGCGCGACGTGCTTTTCATTGACTATGTGGTGGATCGCTTCGATATAGTCTTCCAGACTGGCGCTGAGATCTCGTATTTTTTTCATGGTTATCGGCTCGGCGGTGGGTGCGGGCGGGGCTCTGCAGGGGAGGCAAAAGCGGTTGCCAAGTCGTCAAAGCCCTGTTATACGACCGTAACCTACTGTCCTTTTGGCGTATCGTCAAGACGGGATGAACATCGAGTGCGTCTGCGGGTTGAATAGCGATGCTGAGTGAGTTGAGAATTGAGAATCTGGCCTTGATCGAGTCCCTTCATCTCGATTTCGATCAGATGCAGGGGGCGGGCCTGGTGGTGATGACCGGCGAGACCGGTGCCGGCAAGTCGATCATGATGCGGGCCCTGAGCCTGCTGTCCGGTGCCAGGGCGTCCGCCGACTGGATCCGTGCAGGGGCGGAATCCTGCACCGTCGAAGCGCTCTTCCTGTTGCGGCCTGAACATGGACGTCTCAGGCAAATGCTTGTGGAAAGCGGTTTTGGCGAGGACGACACGGTGATCATCCGCCGGCTGGTCACCGTTGCCGGACGCAGCAAGCTCCATGTCAATGGTTCCCCGGTGACTGCC
>CAYYWK010000466.1:0-3146 GCA_964475345.1 uncultured Desulfobulbus sp. | reverse complement strand
CTGGGCGATGGCGGCCAGCGGCAGCTCGGCATCGTCGGCTTCCGGGCCGAAGTCTACCGTCACCACGGCGGGCGCCCAGCGCACCAGAAAGGCGGCGATGCGCGCCGTATGCGTGATGACGGCGCGCTGCCCGGCGGCGGCGAGGTCCAGGCCGAGGCGAAAGACGGTGCTGCTCTTGCCGCCCCCGCCGACCACGGCGACCACATCCGGCTGGGCCGGGTTGAGCCCCAACCGCAGCGCCTGTGCCTAGTTCATCGCTCCGCCTTTCTCCTTCAGCTCCTCGAGACCGATCTTCTGGTTGCGCAACTGGTTGTTCATGTATTCCTCCTCGCTCTTCCACGGGAAGAACTCGCCAAAACCGAGGCGGGCCGCCAGCTGCGAGAAGATCCACACCACCGTCTGCGACTGGTACATCGGCTCGATCGCCTTCTGACCGCAGGAGATGAACGATTCGTACATCCAGTCGGCCACCACCCGGCTCTGCTCAAGGTAGGTGCTGTCCGGCAGGATGACGTCGCAGAGGGCGGTGGTATTGGTCATGAAGCAGTCGATGGCGCAGGCGAACTCCAACCCTTCCATGCCGCGCTGCATCGCCGGCTCGGAACCGCTGGACATCACCGGGTTGCCGAAATAGCAGAGCATCGCCTTGAGGCGGCCGGCCTTGACGTCCTCCTCGAAGTAGCCGGGTATCCAGCCGCTCCACAGGTGACTCTTGTTGAGCTTGGTCTTCGAGGCATTGTTCGGTGGTTTCGGCTGGTCATCTGCCCAGGGCGAGGCCAGCTTGAACTTGCGCACCAGCGACGGTCCGCCGGGGGCATCGAAGCAGCCCATCAGCGCGTTCAGGGCCATCAGGGCCTGGGTGGCATGGACGGTGTTGGGCGTCTGGGCGACACCGGTCCAGGCATTGGCGCCGGCATGAGGAGCCGATGCGGCGAACTCGCGGGCCAGGCGTTCGATGGTTGCCGCCGGTACGCCGCAGATTTCGGCCGCCCACTGCGGAGTCCGGACAATGCCGTCATCCTCGCCAAGCAGGCGTTTTCTGAAGGCCTCGAAACCATATGTCCAGTTGTCGACAAAGTCGCGGTCATAGAGCTGCTCGCTGACAATGACGTAGCACATGCCCATGGCCATCGCCCCGTCAGTGCCGGGCTTGATCGCAATCCACTCGGTGGCGATCTCGGCCGACTCGCAGCGTCGCGGGTCGACCACCACCAGCTTGGCGCCGTCCTTGACCGCCTTCTTGAGGATGTTGACCTTGCGCTGGCCTGCGGAGGTGCTGAGCTCGTTGATGCCGAAGAGGATGATGAACTTGGAGTTGGCGTAGTCGATCCATGGCCGCTTCTCGCTGAAGTTCTTCTCGTTGGCCATCCGGGCGGGATTGTCACACATCTGCCGGTGAGTTGTCTTGTGCGGGGTGCCGTAGGCGGACATCACCGCCTCGTGGCACCACATGTTGTAATCGTTGCCGCGATGGAAGGCGACGGTCTCCGGGTCCATGGCCTTCAGTTTGGCAGCCGTCAGGTCAAGGGCCTCTTCCCAGCTCGCCTTGCGGAAGCGCCCGTTCTCCTTGATCAGCGGGGTCTTGATCCGGTAGGCCGAGTAGGTGTTGTTATGGGCGTTGGCCCCCTTGATGCACAGTCGCCCGCCACCCTTGGGGTCGCCGGCCAATCCCTTGCAGCCGGAAATGATGCCATCCTTGAGGTTGACTTCCTGGCCGCAGAGACCGAGGCAGATGTAGCAGTGGGTCTTAACGGTCTTTGCCGGCAGCAGCGGAGCGGCGCCTTCGGCGATCAGGCTGTACTCGCGCCCAAGCCCGAGACCATCGATGGCTTTTGCCATCTGGCCGAGCACATGAACGTAGGCCTGCCCAGGCTCCTGCTGCGAAAGGGCGGCAAAGGAGTACATGCGCTCGTTGAAGAGAAAACTCATGGTGATTTCAGCCAGGCCACGGTAGAAGTCGCTTCCCGTCGAGCCGGTGAGCACGGCGCAGAAATCGACGCTCCAGCCCATCAGGTGGTTGCGGAGAAACTCGAACTGGCTTTCCTGAGGGGCTCCATCCGCCGCTTTCTCGGCGAGATAGCGCATGAACTCGAGCTCGACGGCGATATGGTCGTCGAGATCGGCCCAGGCCCCGTTTTTGCGGACCCCTGCGGCCCGGTACGCCTTGCGCACTTCATTGACCGATTCCTGCATGACCAGCGGTTCTCTGGTCAGATAACACGACTCGTACGGGAATGCAGGATTCTTGCCGGCATTGAGAAACAGCTCGGCATAGTCATGGCGCAGCATCCGGTATGCCTCGCCGGCCGGGTGCGACTTTAGAAAGGTGCTGATCCGGCTCAGCCCGGAACAGAAATCCTGAATACTGCAGCTGTCCTGCAGAACCAGCAGCTGGTCGAAGAACGCCCCGCTGCCCATTCTGGCAAGCAGATCCTCGGATATCTCGTCCCGGAACATCACCGACAGATAGTGGTAGAGCTGCGCCCGGGCCATATTCATTTCGCGAACATCCATCGTCTCTCCTCCGCTTAGATATTGAGTGCGCCCTTGCGGGTCTTGCCCTTCAGCACTTTTTCAACCTTATCCTCAAGCTCCTGCTTGTCGATCGGCTTGACGCAGTACTCGTCGGCGCCGAGGCTGATCGCCTCTCGGGCCGTTTCCACCGTGGGATATCCGGTCAGCATGATCGCCCGCATCTCAGGCTGCACCTGCTTGAGCAGGGCCAGCACCTCGACACCGCTCATCTTCTGGAGCTTGATATCGAGGATGGCCAGGTCGACCGGGTGTCCCTTGACAAAGCCGATGGCCGCGTCTTCCTCAGTAAAGGTATGTACCGCATGTCCCTTCTTGGTCAGGATCTTTCCGACCAGCACCGTCGCGTCCAGCACATCGTCGAGCACCAGTATTTCCGCCATGTTTTCCTCCGTTGCGTTCTCCGTTGTCAGGCCGGCACAGCCGGTCCTTCCGCCTGTAATCCTTCAACCCCGAACCGCGGCAAGCGTATGCGGAACAGGGTCCCCGGCAGCACGCCCAGTTGCGGGTCGTGCACGGGGCTTTCCACTTCTATCGTCCCTCCATGCCCATGGATGATCCCATAGGAAACGGAGAGCCCGAGACCTGTCCCCTGCCCCACCGGCGTGGTGGTG
>CAYYWK010000465.1:0-3149 GCA_964475345.1 uncultured Desulfobulbus sp. | reverse complement strand
CGGCAGAGCGCGGGCCGTTTCACGGGGACGGTTGCGGGTGCTGCGTGCTGCTCGGGGGCTGCGGGCCTGTCGGGTGGTAATGGACGAAGACCCGGCGCATGAAGTCGATCTGGTTGAGCAGGATGTTTTCGACCCGGGTGGCAATCCGGTCACCTTCCGCCACCGTGATATCAGGGGCAACGCCGACGGTGATGTTGATCACCAGGTATGGGCCGAAACGATGACCGTGAATATCCTCGATACGATCGATGCCCGGCACGTTGTGCAGCAGATCTTCAATCTGGCGACTGAGGTTCTGGCCGGGCAGGGTGTCCATCAGGTCGGCGCTGGCCTGGCGGATGATGCCGATGCCGGTCTGCAGAATGATCAGGGAGACCACCCCGCCGGCCAGCGGATCGACCCAGAGATAGCCAAGGCGGCCGAAGATGATGCCGATGGTGGCAGCGAGGGCCGAGAAAATGTCGTTGCGGTGGTCGGCGGCCAGGGCGATTACGGCGGTGTTCTGGGTCTGTCTGCCGATTTCCCTCGTCCACAGGGAGAGGAAGATCTTGATGATGACGGTTGCGGCGGCAATCCACAGGGCCAGCTGCGAGGCGCCGGTGAATTCGCTGCTGCCCTGGTAGAGCTCGTAGATATTGTCGATGGCCGCCCAGAATATCGAAATCGCGGTGGTGATGACGAAGGCGCCGATCACCACCGCTGCGATGGATTCCAGCCGGTCGTGCCCGTAGGGGTGTTCACGGTCGGCAGGTTTCCCGGAGAGCCGCATGAAGATACTGACGACCACGCCGTAGGCGACATCGGAGGTGGAGTTGATGCCGTCGGCAAGCAGGGCCGGGCTGTGGCCGATGATGCCGATGCCGGTCTTGACGAGCGCCAGCACGGCGTTAGCCGCCAGACCGAGATGAACGGCGAATATCCCCAGCTGCTGGCGCTGCTCCGCTTCCATCCCGGCCTTCCCTCCTTGTAGTTCTTCTCTGTCCTCTTCAGCCATCCCGGCGGCAATGCCGGCAGGAACCTGATTATAGTGGCAGCCTTGCGCCTTGACAAGGCGGAAGATAGCTGGCTGCGCACTTGTCAGCGGCCGGTTCTTTGGGTAAATAGCGGAGAGAAACGAATGGGCAGATTGCCGGCATGGCCAGTTCGACGCAATTGCCGGCCTGCCTGCCAGTCGAAGAAACTACATGGCCGAACAGCCGAATATTCCGGAAACGCGCCGATCCGCTTGCCATATTTTCATGTTGCAGCGGTTTCGGGAGCAAGCCGATCATGCCAGTCCCTGTCTGGCGATAACCGGGGCGATACGGCGGCAGGGGGATACCCTTGCCCTGCAGTACAGGGTATCCGGCGATATCGGGGGCCTGGTGCTGTCGTTGCCGGCAAGGCCCTGCAGGCGTCGGCACGGACTCTGGCAGCGCAGCTGTTTCGAGGTGTTTTTCGGCATTCCCGGGACAACCCGCTATTGGGAGGTCAACCTGGCTCCGGGCGGGGACTGGAATGCCTATGCCTTTACCGGCTATCGGGAAGGAATGATCGAGGAAGCCGCCATCTCCCGCATCCCTTCGGTGTTCCATGCCGGGGAGGACGAGGTCTGGATCGACCTGCACCTCGATCTCCAGCCGCTTCTCCGGCGGGGGCAGTCCATCGAGGCCGGCATCAGCGCAGTTTTGCAACACCGGGACGGTTCGAGGTCGTACTGGTCCCTTGTCCATCAGGGGCCCTGTGCCGATTTCCATCGCCGTTCAGGTTTCCAGCTGTGTCTTTGAACTCGTGTACAGGTGAGGAGATGAAGAAGATCGCGCTGATCGCCTATGACGGCGACCTGACCATCTTTGCCCATGTCATGCTCTATGCCCTCGACCTGCGCGGCAAAGGGTATGACGTCAAGGTCATTATCGAGGGAGCGGCGACCAGGCTCATTTCCGAGATGGTTCGCCCGGAAACGCCGTTTGCCAATCTCTACACGGAAATGATCGACGGCCGGCTGCTCGCCGGCGTCTGCGAATCCTGTGCAGTGCGGATGGGCTCGTTCAACAGCGCCCAGGAACAGGGCCTGCCCATCGATGGCGAGATGAAGGGCCACCCGTCGCTCGAGCCGCTCATCAATGCCGGATATGAGATCATCACCTTCTGAACCCGGTCGGGAGAGGACCGGAACCGGCGGCGGGAGAAACGCTCCGGCAACGCCGGTGGAACTGCTGGCCCCGGCGAAGGATCTCGCTTGCGGGATTGCCGCCATCGACCACGGCGCCGATGCCGTCTATATCGGCGCACCGCGGTTCAGCGCCAGGGCGGCGGCCGGCAACGACCTGGCAGCCATCGAAGGCCTGGTCCGTCACGCCCACCGCTATTTCGCCCGGGTCTACGTCGCCCTTAACACCCTGCTGAGCGATGCGGAGCTGGACGAGGCCGTGGCCTTGGCGCGTGCAGTCTGGAATGCCGGCGCCGATGCCCTGATCATCCAGGACATGGGCCTGCTCGAATGCGACCTGCCGCCGATCCCTCTGCATGCCTCGACCCAGACCGACAACCGCTCCGCCGACAAGGTGCGCTTTCTCGAGCAGGTTGGTTTTTCCCAGGTGGTGCTGGCCAGGGAACTTGGCCTCGACGAGATCCGTGCCATCAAGGCGGCTACCACGGTGCCGCTCGAGAGTTTTGTCCACGGCGCCCTCTGCGTCTGCTACAGCGGCCGCTGCTTTATCAGCGAAAAGGTCCTCGGGCGCAGCGCCAACCGTGGCGAGTGCGCCCAATTCTGCAGGCATCGCTGGTCGCTCAAGGATGCCGGCGGCAGGGAGATCGGCGGTCAGCGCTATTACCTGTCCCTTGCCGACCTCGACCTGTCGGCCCATGTCGGCGAACTGCTGGCGGCAGGGGTCAGTTCCCTGAAGATCGAGGGCCGGTTGAAGGACGTCCGTTATGTCAAGAACGTCACCGCCGCCTACCGGCTGCTTCTCGACCGTCTCCTGGAAGGTGGGGCGGCCTGTGGCCGCTCTTCCTCTGGACGCTGCAGGTATGGTTTCGAACCCGACACCGCCAGGTCGTTCAACCGCGGCCGGACCGATTATTTCCTGGTCAACCGCCGCAACCGGCCAGGCTCCATCGACACGCCGAAAGCTCTCGGCCAGGAGGTCGGCCGTGTTGCGGATGTT
>CAYYWK010000464.1:0-3161 GCA_964475345.1 uncultured Desulfobulbus sp. | reverse complement strand
AGATAGACCGGCACGGCCAGTTCCTCCGCCACCCTTCTCCCCAGCCGCCGGGCCAGTTCGACGCATTCGGCCATGCTCACCCCCGCCACCGGCACAAACGGGCAGACGTCGGTGGCCCCCATCCGGGCATGGGCGCCATGATGCCGCCGCATGTCGATCAGTTCGGCGGCGCAGCGGATCGCCCGGAAGGCGGCCTCCAGCGCCGCTTCCGGTTCGCCGGCAAAGGTGACGACGGTGCGGTTGGTGTCTCTGCCGGAGTCCACGTCCAGCAGCATGACGCCATCGACTTCCTCGATCGCGGCAGTTATCCGTCCGATCACCGCCCGATCGCGCCCCTCGGAAAAATTCGGCACGCATTCGACAATTCGTTCCATGCTCTCCTCCCTGCCTCTCCCTACCAGGGGAGCGGCAACTCCTGTTCGACGATGCCGACCACCTGCCCGGCCATCACCCGCTCGGCCAGCGTGGCCAGTTCGTCGGCCATGTAGCGGTCCCGCGTCACCGTCGGGAAGACGCCCTCCTGCAGCAGCGCCGCATACAGTTTCTCGGACACCGGGCTCAGCCGGCGCTGCTCGACGGTCAGCGGCAGGTCCCGGACCACCCCCAGCTCGAAGACCAGGCCCTCTCCATGGCTTTCCATGCGGACCTTCAGTGCCGCCAGTTCCTCCTCCACCCAGGCCGGCAGCTCGGCCTCGGTGGGAATGGCGGTCAGCATCTTGCGGACAGCCACCGCCTGCAGCGTGCAGGCCAGCTCGATGGCGAGAATCCGGCCGACCTTCTCCAGGCTGCCGAGCAGCCGCACCGCCAGACCGGTGCCCATGCTGACATGATCCTCCTGGCCGGCATTGGTGGCGATGGTGAACAAATGGCTGGGCATCGCCTCGCCCCAGACGGCATTCAAGAGCGAGGCCGAGGCGTATTCGAGCATCATCAGGCCGCTGGAGATCGAGCGCTCGTCGCCACCCAGCCCCGGCCACTTCAGGTCACGCCCCAGCCCCTTGTTACGGTTGGGGTCGACATAGCGGACCGTCCGCTGGTGGGCAAGCCCGGCGATGATGCCGGCGGCCTCAACCAGGCCGTAGATCTGCGCAGCCACCGGCATCCCGTGGAAATGGCCGCCGGAGACCACATCGACAAAGCAGCCGGCCGCATCGGGCAGCAGGATCGGGTTGTCGGTGGCGCTGTTGGCCTCGATCAGCAGGGTGTTCTCCGCCTGGCTGATCAGTTCGTGGGCGGTGCCAAGAATCTGGGCGGCGCAGCGGATGTTGTACGGGTCCTGGACCTGGCCGTCGTCCTTGAAATCACGGTGGGCCATGCGGATCGGCGAGTCCTGCATCAGGAGCCAGATCCAGTCGGCCACCCGCCTCGCCCCGGGGTGGGGACGGACGGCATGGAAATCGGGGCGAAAATAGGTATCCGGGGCCAGCATCACCTGCGCGGTCAAGGCCGAGGTGATCGCCGCCGTCTTCAGCAGGCGCTGCAGTCTGGAACAGGCGATCAGGCCGATGGCGTTCATCACCTGCACCCCGTTGTTCAGCGCCAGGCCCTCCTTCATCGCCAGGTTGAGCGGGACCAGCCCGGCTCGCTGCAGGGCCTCGGCGGCCGGCAGGCGATCGCCGCCGACTTCCACCTGGCCTCTGCCTATCAGGGCCAGCGCGATATGGGACAAGGGAGCGAGGTCGCCGCTCGCCCCCACGGAGCCCAATGACGGGACTACCGGGGTGATGCCGGCGTTGAGCAGGGCGATCAGGGCCGCCACCAGTTCCGGGCGGATGCCGCTGTAGCCGCGGGCCAGTGAGTTGGCACGGAGCAGCATGGCGGTGCGGACAACACCGGCGGGAAGCGCTTCGCCGACACCGACGGCGTGGGAGACGATCAGGTTCTTCTGGAGATCGGCCAGCTGTTCGCTTTTGACCGCCAGGTCGACATTGTGCCCGAAGCCGCGGTTGAAGCCGTAGGCGGGCAGATCCCGGACGGCGATGGCCTCCTCGATCTGCCGCCGGCGTTCGGCCAGCATGTCCCTGGTGTCGGTATGAAGTTCAACTCGCGCTCCTTCTTCGCCGACGGCGAGGATCTCGGCCAGGCTCAGTTCCCGGCGATGGTCGATGGTAATCTGCATGATCTTCACGTGAAAGAGATATCCGGCGGCAGGGGGATTTTCAGACGATCCGGCCCTTGCTGATCACCGTGTGGACATGGTTATGACCGTAACAGTACAGCATTTCCCGGTAATCGGCGCAGTCGAGAAGCAGCAGGTCGGCCTGCCAGCCCGGCTCGATGCAGCCTACCCTGTCCAGCCGCAGGGCATGGGCGGCGGTGACGGTGGCCGCAGCCAGCGCCTCGCCCACCGCCATTCCCATCCGCAGGCAGCCCAGCGACATCGTCAGCTGCAGCGACAGGCTGGGATTGGAACCGGGGTTGAAATCGCTGGCGAGAACCGGGATGCAGCCGGCATCGATCATCGCCCGGCCCGGGGCAAAGGGGATGTCGAGAAACAGCGACACCCCCGGCAGCAGCACGCAGGCGATGTCCGTTGCGGCCAGGGCAGCGATCTCATCCGGCTCGAGCACCTCGAGATGGTCCACCGATACCGCCCCCGCCGTGACCGCCGCGGCGATGCAGCCGCAGGAGTTGAACTGGTTGGCGTGCAGGCGTGGCGTCAGGCCGTGCTCCCGTGCCGCCCCGAGCAGGTCGCAGGCTTCGGCCGGCGTGAAATAGCCCTTCTCGCAGAAGACGTCGCAGAAGCGGGCCAGGCCGGCCACCGTTGGCAGCATCGCCTTGACCTCGCGCAGGTAATCGGCTTTCGCCATCCCGGACGGCACCGCATGGGCACCGAGAAAGGTCGGCACCAGACCCACCGGTTGCTCGTCGTTGAGTTCGGCGATCACCTCGAGAATCTTCATTTCGGTTGTCAGATCAAGACCGTAACCGCTCTTGACCTCCATCGTCGTCGTCCCCTGGCGCAGGGCCAGGGCGAGACGATGCCGGGCCAGCGATTTCAGCTCGCTGCGGGTGGCCCGGCGGGTGGCGGCAACCGTCAGCCCGATGCCGCCGCCGCTGGCGGCGATTTCGGCATAGGAGGCCCCCGCGCAGCGCCGTGCGAAATCGTCGACGCGGCTGCCGGCAACGACCAGGTGGCTGTGGGCAGCGACCAGGCCGGG
>CAYYWK010000463.1:0-3165 GCA_964475345.1 uncultured Desulfobulbus sp. | reverse complement strand
GTGGCGATGACGATGGACAGCGCGCTGAGCTGCGCGGGGTCATAGAGGCCATGCCGCAGCACGGCCTGCAGGGCGAGTGGGTGATCGGGGGGCGCACCTTCGTGACCGGGCCGGGCACCGAATTCGATCAGTCGGAAGGGGAACTGCGGGTCGGTGGCTGCGCGAAGGTCGATGTCCGCGACGGTCGCGTCCACGAGATTGACAGCGAACCGCCGGGCAATTGCCATTGAAATGTCCTTGCGGTTCTAACGCCAGGATGCTGCAGGGGGCAGCGGGCGGCAGCGTGTTGAACGGCATCACGCCAGGGGAAGAGCGATGAAAATAGGCATAATGAACAACCCGGCGAAATCGGTCTATGACGAGGCGATCTTCTGCGGCGAGGCCGGTTTCGACTTCTTCGATCTGACCATCGAAGGCCCCCGTGCCGGCGATGTCGATGCCGCAAGGCTGAGAACGATCCTGGAATCGCACGGGCTGGCCGTCACCGGCCACACCGACCCCTGCCTTCCCTATGCCTATCCGGTGCAGGGTATCCGGGACGCCTGCCTCCAGGAACTGGAGCGCTGTGCCGGGATATTTGCCGGGCTGGGGGCGCAGGTCATGAACATCCATCCCTGCTATGCCTGTCCGCCGGCCATGCGGAAAGAGCTGGTCTCCTTCCACCTGCAGGCGTTGCCGCCCATCGTCGCCATGGCGGCCTCACACGGGCTGACACTGGTTCTGGAAAACTACAAGGCGCCATTCGACCGGGTCGCCACCTTCAAAAACCTGATGACGGCCGTGCCGGGGCTGCAGCTGCATCTCGACTTCGGCCACACCAACTTCTGCGTCGACAGCCATGAGCTGTTCTGCCGGGAACTGGGGCAGCATATCCGGCATGTGCATTTTTCCGACAACCGCGGCGGGGCCGACGATCACATGCCGTTGGGGGTTGGAACCGTGAACTGGCGCAACGCCGTCAGCGCCTTGCAGGCAACCGGTTACGACGGCACCATCACCCTGGAAATCTTCTGCAATGATCCGGCGATGCAGCAAAACTACCTGGCGCTGAACCTGGCGATGGTACGCGGGCTGTGGGGGTAGGCCTGGTCGGCACCGGCGGACCTGTTCAAGCAAACCGCAGTCGAGAAGATGCTGCACGTCGAAGCCCTGGTCGAACGGATGCTCGTTCTCGGCTGCGTTGTGACGACGAGGGCGGCGGGCGTTTCCAGATGTGGTATGGCAGGGCGGGCGCATCTGCGCAGTTCGGGAAGGTGCCGATGCTCTCAGGAAAGAAGGGATATGAACAACTGACGTCTTGAGGCGAACTGCAGCGAGAATCGTTCAGAAACGCTCGTGTTCGATCCAGGCCTGGAAACGGTCAACGAGTTGCCAGAAATTGGTGACCGCCTCTCTGCCGGCCTCGGTCAGCCAGGCGCCTCCGCCCTGTTTGCCGCCCGCCTGTTTCTCGACAAGGGGTTCCGGGGCGAGGGTGTTCATGTCCTCCACCAGTCGCCAGGCATGGCTGAAGCTCATCTGCATCGACTTGGCGGCGGCCGAGACCGAGCCATGTTCGGCAATCCGTTCCAGGAGAACGACGCGGCCCCAGGAGAGATAGGTGGTACCGCCGCTCTCCAGCCAGATCCTTCCCCTGATCTGGACGCCGCTCTTCAGCTGGCTGGTGGCCATCGCGTTGTGTTCGTTGTCTTTTTTCGCTTTCGGCATGGGAACTCTCGCAGGAAAGGGGGTGGCGGTCCGCCGCCCCGGTTACGAAACTCCTGCAGGAATACCGGAAAAACCGGGAGGGGGCAAGGCGAAAGAGGTGGCCTTGGCGGGGGGAGACCTGCTATTCCAGTGTCATCCGTCTGGTCAGGAAGATCAGCAGCAGCGAGATGAAGCCGAGCAGCAGGACCAGCGCGAGGGCCCGGTCGTATTCGCCGGAGAACACGGCGTTGTAGATTTCCAGGGAGACGGTGTTTGTTCTGCCGGCAATATTGCCGCCCAGCATCAGGGTGACGCCGACTTCGCCCAGCGACCGGGCGCAGGCAAGGGAAAGCCCGATCGCGATATTTCTACGGATGGAAGGGAGGACGACCAGGAAAAAGGTGGCCGGCGCCGATCTGCCGAGGAGATAGGCCATTTCGATCAGACGTCGGGTATCACCGCGAACGGCCGACTGGACCTGTTTGACGATCAACGGCAGGCCGGCAATGAAGGCGGCGATGACGATGCTCCAGAAACTGAAGATCAGGTCGATGCCTATCGTCTCGCTGACAAAGCTGCCGATCATGCTGCGTCTTCCGAGCAGAACGAGCAGGATGAAACCGGTGGCGATCGGCGGGAAGACCAGCGGCAGGGTCACCAGGAAATCAATTGCTGATACCCAGCGCCCCTGCCGGTAACCAAGAAGGCAGCCGAGGAGGATGCCGGCAACTGCCAGGGCCGGCAGGGTGACACAGGTGGCGGTGAAGGTCAGGCGCAGGCTGGCCAGCGTATCAGGCTGCAGCAGATATGCCGGGATCTGCGTCAGCCAGTTCACTGCAGGCCGTTCTTGTCTATGATCTCCCGTGCCTGATCGGACTGGAGAAAAGCGCTGAAGAGCAGTGCCGGCGAATCCTTGGCGGCGGCCTTGAGATGCCTGGCAACGATCAGGATCGGGGTGTGGAACTGCTCGTCGATGACGATGATCTTCCCGACCTTTTCCTCGATGGCCTTGGCCTCGGTCAGGTTGACAAACCCGAGATCGACCTCGCCGGTGACCACGTAGGTGGAGACCTGGGGAACTGTTCCCGCCACCAGCAGTTTCGGCTGAACCTTCTCCCAGATGCCTGTAGCTGAGAGATATTCCCGGGCGGCCTGGCCGTAGATCGCTTTTTTGCCGTCCGGCATTGCAATCCTTTTGATGGCGGGATCGGTGAGCCTGTCGAGGGAGGTGACGGCGCTCCCTTTGGCGAAAGCCGCCACCAAACGACCCTTGCCGATGTTCTGCTCGCCATGGAAGGTGAGGTCGGTGGCATCGAGGAATTTCTTGTCGCCGATGATGATATCAACGGTCTCGCTGGCTTTCGCCTGGGCGGTTATCTGCCCCATGTTGCCGAACAGGCGTTCCGTCTGAACTCCGCTCTGCTTCGAGAAAGCGGAACAGAGCTCTTCGACCAGCCGTTTGTAACCGGCGCCGGATGCGAG
>CAYYWK010000462.1:0-3173 GCA_964475345.1 uncultured Desulfobulbus sp. | reverse complement strand
ACTCCCCTTCCTTTTTGGGTCTCTCGCAGGTCCCATATTCGCCGGTCTTGGGGTCGTAGCCGACATGGCTGGCCTGGACAATGACCGAGTCCTCGCCGTGACTGGCGTGCGGTCCATGTCGATCGACGGCCAGGATGCCACCGACGCGGCCATGATTGAAGGGGAAGGTGCCAAAATGCTTGGTCAGCAGAATGATGGGAAAGCCCTGATTCTCATCGGAACAGAAGGCCCGCGAGGGCATGATATATCCTCTCTTGAAGCCGAGCGAAAGACACAGATTATATAACCGTGGGACAAATTCCGGGTAAGGGATCGCCAGCCCCTGAATCTTGAATTCTCCGATATCACGGACAATTTCAGGATCTCTCGAATTCTTCATACGTCTCTCTCTATGGTTGGTTGGTCATTGCACTTGAGTCGTTCGTTTCTGGTAACGGCCGTTTCTTCAGCAACTCTCGCGATGAAACAGGTGTTGATGGCCAATCATTGAAAGCTCCATCAAGGAGCTGCTTTTTCTCTCCCCGGCAACCTCTCTTATAGAATTTACAGTTAAAAGGAATTTTTCGGTTTACTCATTCCTGTCTTCCCATACCTGATTGTCTTCACATCACAAATTCTTGCCCGTTCCGGCCCGGTCGCTCAGGGTTCAATGGTGATAGTCGGGTAGATGCCGCGACTGGGTCCGGTGCGGTATGGCTGTATCATATTGAACGATGCACTCTGGTCGCTCTGGGCATGGCCACGGTTTTTCCCTCTCGCGAAGTAGGCGCCGTTGAGTTCAAGGATATGCTCAATGCGTTTCCTGAAACCATTGACGAAGGCCTTTCCATCTCCATGAAACGCCATATTGCCGATGACCACCTCTCTCGATTTCTCCAGTTCCTCAAGGGGTATCGCATTGGTGGCGATATCGCCCTGGGAGCCTATAAAACCCCAGACCAGATGATTTTCCGGGATGGTTATTGGTTCCGTCGCATCGATGATGGTATGTGGCATGATGATGCAGCCGGCACCGATCTCTATCCGCGCTTCCGCTTTGCCGTTGAGAAAGCAGTTGAAGGCGACGAAGATCTTTTCTCCGAGAGTCGAGTTGATGATCTTTGCTCCGTGGGCGGTGACGTTGTAGCCGGAGAGCTTTGAATTAATGATATACGTATTCTCCTGGGCGTTGGAACCTGCTCCCATCTCGGCATTCTCGAGATAGGCCCGCTGGCAGATCAGGACATTCTTGCCGATCCGCGTCTTCCCCTTGATCAGGGCGAAACGGTTGACGGTCGAGCTCTGCGGGGTATCGAAGGCATCGATGTTGACCTGGGCGAACAGTCGTTCGAAATCGCTCTTACGACCTTCGACGAAATCAATCAGCAGCCCGACCGGTCGTCGTTCGTCATCCAGTGCGACATACCGCCGCAGCACCTCCTCGGAATAGGTGTACTGGAACGAAAAGGATTCGTTAGCAATCCATACGGTGCCGGGTTTGATCGCACGATGGAACAGCTCCTCGGCCTGGACATAGGAAAAATCACCAATGATGCACGAATGCAGCGACATATGATCTACAGTGGCAAAAATCCCCAGATAGCACCCTTCCATAGTCGAACCGTGGATATTGGAGAAATGGCAGGCCACGGTATTGCGGATAAAAAATTCCTCAGGCGTTTCCAGGTTGTGGGATTTGCTGTGGATCAGGGTACGAAAGAGGAAACTGTCCCTGATAGTGATGAGTTCATCCTCCACCAGTGGCAATTCCTTCGAACAGTAAATAATCTCTCCCTTTCGTTTCAGTTCGTCGCCGCGGACATCGCTTTTATAGACTACCGATCGATTGACGAGACATTTTCCCAGAAAATAGCTGCCAGCGATATTTGAATTACTGAACTTGAGCATCAAGGGATGCTTTGACGTCACCGCGTACGATGCGTAATGGCCGAGCATCTTGGTTTTGACCTGGTTTACGGCGGCGCAGACGAAGGGTTCAACATCAAAGTCAAATTCTTCGAGGTTCGCATTGACACGGCTGACAATTCTGTCAATAAGCTGCAATATTGCTTTCATAGGAGGAGTACACGCTGTCTGTTGAATAATTTCCCGGGAGACACCGAGAAGGTGTGTCCCCAGTCATTCCAAAACGATCGGGACAATCGGAGACTTCAGTCGCAACCATCATCGCTTGGGCAGTTTACCATATTCGATTGATTTTTCACCCCAGGATTGCCCGAAAGACCGCCAGGTTTCGAATCTGAAGATCCCTGCAAGAAGTACGCGACGTTCTTCTATTGACAGGCAACACAATGCCATTTATGACTATTTCGTCATTTATCAGAAGGAGCACACACACTCTCACAGGCAGGATAGCACACAGCCTGACTACTGAATCGCGGAGCATACATGTCGATCGTCACCATCACCAGGGGATCCTACAGCAGGGGCAAGGAAGTTGCCGAAAAACTCGCAGCCAAATCGGGATACGAGTGTATCTCGCGCGATATCCTGCTCGAGGCTTCAGAAGAATTCAACATTCCCGAGATCAAGCTCGTCCGGGCCCTCCATGACAGCCCGAAAGTCCTTGAGCGTTTTCTGGGCGGCTCCGAACGGTATGTCAAGTATTACCGTTCCGCCCTGCTCGAGCACGCCTGCAAGGACAATCTCGTCTATCATGGCCTGGCCGGACATTTTTTCCTCCGTGACATCCCCCACGTCCTGAAGATCAGGATCAATGCCGACATGAATACCCGCGTCAAGGAAGAGATGAACCGGGAAAAGATCACCGCCGATCAGGCCCTGTATATTCTCAAAAAAGACGATGAGGAACGGCGCAAGTGGGGAATCCAGGTGTACGGCATGGACCCGTGGGACAGTCGGCTGTACGACATGGTCATCAATATCAGCATGATGACCGTTGATGACGCCGTAGACATTATTCACGCGCTGCTGCAGAAAACGACCTTCAGGACCACCCGGGAATCACAGGCACAGGTGGAGGAGCTTGCCAGATCCGCCAAGCAGCAGATCGAAAAACTGAAATCGCTCGGTTCAACGCTCTTTTAGGCAGAAATTTCGTCAGGGCGTTCACTGAACGCCCTGCATTCCATCCGGACTGGTTTTATCTGACCCGCTCCTTTATGCAGATCACTTGGTTCCCACGCATCTGGAAGCCGCTTGCCGCCCTGGCC
>CAYYWK010000461.1:0-3197 GCA_964475345.1 uncultured Desulfobulbus sp. | reverse complement strand
GTGTAGAGGAAGAACTTGATCGAAGCGTATATTTTCCGCGGGCCTCCCCATATACCGATTATCAGATACATGGGGATCAGCATCGCCTCCCAGAGGATATAGAAAAGCACGAAGTCGAGTGCGACAAAGACGCCGATCATCGCCGTTTCCATTATCAGCAGGCAGACCATGAACGTCGGCACCCTTTCCTTGATATATGTCCAGGAAGCAAGGACGCAAAAGGGCATGATCAAGGTTGTGAGCAGGACCAGCAGGATTGAGATGCCGTCGATTCCAACCACATAGGCGATATTGAGGCCATCGATCCAGGAATGGTGTTCGGCAAATTGGAATGCAGGGGTGTCACGATCGAAACCAATCGGCAGGGCAAGAGAGACCAAGGCGACGATAGTCGTGATGGCAAGTGTCCAGTAGCGGGCGAATTGCGGATCGCGGACGAAGAACAGCAGCAAGGCCCCCGCCAGGGGGAGAAATATCAGGGTGCTGAGAAGAGGAAACCCCTGGTTAAACAGTAATTGATCCATTGCCGACGATCCTTGGAGTCAGAGAGTTAAAACCAGACATACGCAGCCAGGAAAAGAGCCACAAAGGTGATCGCATAGAAGAGGGTCATCTGTACCTGCCCCCTTTGCAGCACCAGACTGACGTGGCCGCCGATACTCCTCACCAGTCGGGCCGTGCCGTCGACTACCCCATCAATGCCGTGCCAGTCAAACCAGGCCGAGAAGCGGGCGATGGTCATCAGTGATGTCAGACCGACCACACGGTAGGCGGCACCCCAGGCGGTGTCAGCCCACTGCAGAGGCTTTTCGGCCAACCACAGGAAACCTCCGCCGCCTCTGCGATAGAACCAGTCAAGATCGAAGCTGATGCCTTTGGCCGCGGACAGCCGGCTTCTCAGAAAGAAGAATGCAAGGGCGGTGAAAGCAAGAATCTGCAAGGTTTCTGCGACATGAGCGGTAGTGTATGGATGAAATTCAACTTCGGCAAAAGGAAGCATGTTATAGAGGAAAGAAACCCAGGTACCGAGCAGGACGCAGAAAAATGCCGCGACGCCCATTGCCAGGCGCATGTTCCACGGCGGGTCGGCGGCCTTTTCCCAGGTAGTGGCATTGCATCGAGAATCACCAAAAAATATCAGCCATGGCAAACGCAGGCCAGCGACGAGGAATGTACCAGCGGAGACTGCTGTCAGCAGGAAGGCCGCCCAATAGAGGTGGGATTCAAAACCGGCGGCAATAATCATCGATTTGCTGACGAATCCCGAGAAAAAGGGAAAAGCCGAAACCGAGACGCCGCCCACCAGCATGAACATCAACGTCAGCGGCATTTTCCGGTACAGGCCGCCGAGGCCTGTCAGTCGTGATTCGCCGGTGGCCATGATGACTGCCCCCGCTCCCATGAACAGCAATCCCTTGTAGAGGATGTGGGCAAAGGCATGGGCGCAGGTGCCGTTGATGGCCAGAGCCGTGCCGATACCAACGCCAGCCACCATGTATCCCACCTGGCTGACAATCTCCCATCCAAGCAGGCGGCGGATGTCGTTTTCGAGGATGGCGTAGATGATGCCGTAGATTGCCATCACCACTCCCAGGACGATGAGAATATCAAAGCCTGCGAAAGCACGGGCCAGGGTGTAGATTGCCGTCTTGGTCGTGAAGGCACACATGAAGACCGATCCGGTGATGGAGGCGCGGCTGTACGCGTCAGGCAGCCAGGAATGCAATGGCGGCACAGCTGCGTTGAGCATCAGGCCAATCATGATCAGCCAGGTATACAGTTGGCTATTGTGTTCGTCCAAAAGGCTGAAGCTGAGATCCCCCGTCGCCTGGTAGCGCAGGACGAAACCGAGGAGCAGCATGACCCCTCCGAAGGTATGGACCAGCAGATACCGGTAGCCGGCGGCCAGGGCGTCCTTGTTGGTGCTGAACCAGATGAGAAATGTCGAGGCGAAGGCCATCATTTCCCAGAAAAGGAAAAGGACCAGGTAGTCGCCGCTGAAAATGACGCCGAGCGAACCGGCGACATAGAACCATGCGGCGATATGCTGCCACTCGTCCTCGACATGGAGACCATAGATGGTGCCGATGATCGCCATCAGGGCCATGATGAAGGCGAATACCAGCGACAGGCTGTCAATTCTGCCGAAAATCAGCGTCCACTCGTCCATGAAGGTGATTACGCCATACGTGCCGGGAAACTGGCTGAGATAGAGGACATCGCAGAAAGCCAGGATCGGAATGAGGCATAGATAGGGTTTGCGGAACGGTCCTCGCACGAGCGGAAGGATCAGCGCTCCGGCAATCATGATCAGGGCCGGATGAATGAAACTACCTGTCATAGTAATCCTCCCTGGTTCGAATGCCGCTTCTGCCGAACCAGCCGGCGAAGAAGATCAGAATGCATGCAGCGAAAAAAGCGAAGACAGCCCAGAACGCGGGGATATGCTTTTCCGCCCAGGTATGGGCATGACTGTGGTCAACTGCCGCCATGCTCCAGACGACGATCGCCACAAGGCCGGTCAGTCCGAGCAGGCGCAACGTCCTGGGCCACTGTTTGAGGAAATCGATGAATTGGACAATCATCCTGTCACCGCCTTGACGAAAGTCATCATGAATTGGGGAAAGATGCCGATCAGAACGGAAACGCCGCAAGCTATCAGTATCGGGATCAGCATGGATAAAGGCGCTTCGCGGATGCCGGTGGCCGTCTCGCCCGCGGGTGGTTTGTTGAAAAAGGCCTTGTAGGTGACCGGGGCGAAATAGGCGGCATTGAGCATGGTACTGGCAATCAGTATCAGAAGGATGCCGATCTGGTGCGCCTCGACTGAACCGACAAGCAGGTTCCATTTCGTGATGAAGCCGCCAACCGGGGGAGCGCCGATCATTGACAGCGAGGCCACGGCAAAGGCCCCGAAGGTGAAGGGCATGGTCTTGCCGAGTCCCTCCATCTCGGAGATGTTCTTTTTGTGGGTTGCGACATAGATCGCGCCCGCGCAGAAGAACAGAGTGATTTTCGAGAAGGCGTGATTGACAATATGGATCAGCCCTCCCTCAATGGCGGTCGGTGTCAGAAGGGCAACGCCCATGATGATGTAGGACAGCTGGCTGACGGTCGAGTACGCCAGCCGGGCTTTAAGGTTATCTTTGGAGAGGGCCAGGATCGATGCCATGATAACTGTAAAACCGACGAAATAG
>CAYYWK010000460.1:0-3207 GCA_964475345.1 uncultured Desulfobulbus sp. | reverse complement strand
CGCCATTGCGGCCGGCGCCTGGCTCGGCGGCCAGCGATCTGTGCTGCTGATGCAGAGCTCGGGGGTCGGCAACACGATCAACCTGATGGGTCTGACCAAGACCCTGCGCATGCCGTTCCTGACCCTGATCACGATGCGCGGCGACTGGGAGGGGATGGGCGAGACGGTGCTCAGGGCCGACGGTGGCATGACCGCCTCCAACTGGACCATGCAGTTCCTCGCCGACATCCTGAATGCCCCAGTCGACCGGCCGGTGCTGCTCGAGACCACCGCCGTCGGCGCCGCCTACCTGGCCGGCCTTCAGGCTGGCGTCTTCGCGGCCCCGGAGGAGTTCGCGCGCACCTGGAAGCGCGACCGCCGCTTCACCCCCAGCCTGGAGGAGGAAGTGCGCATCCGCAAGTACCGCGGCTGGCAGGACGCCGTCCGCAGAACGCTGTCCAGGTAGGAACCGGAACGGCGGGACGACACCCCCTGCCCGTCCCGCCGGATGGCCGGTCTGCCCGGTGCCGCCTGCCGCGGCCGCCGGTATTTCCTGCCCGGGCCGGGTCGCTTTTTTATGCGCTTTGGTCCTGCAGGTGGCGAGGAATCCTCCGGAGACACCTTTCATCTTCGCTTCCTCCGTGATACTCTGGCAGGATATCCGGATGCCATCCCTCTTTGCCATCCAGACAACCAGCTTCGAAATGGGAGGTCCTGATGAAGATTCTCGTGGCCAGCGACGGCTCCCCGCATGCCCTCAATGCGGCACAATTCGCCGCGCGGCTCGCGGCCGACCTCACATCGGACAGCATCGTCACGCTGATCAGCGTCCACGACGACATCGCCTTTCGCCACGCCTCGCAGTTTGTCGGCAGGGGCGAGGTGGAGAACTACCTCCGCGAGCGGAGCCGGGAAGAACTCCGGCCAGCCCGCGAGGTCCTGGATGCTTCGGGGATACGGCATGACCAGGCCATCATCATCGGCCATGTCGTCGAGGAAATCGTCGCCTTTGCCGATGCCGGCGGCTATGACATGATCGTCATGGGCTCGAAGGGGCGCAGCGGCATCGCCGACCTGCTGATCGGCTCCATCGCCCAGCGGGTACTGGCAACGGCCATCCAGCCGGTGCTGCTGGTGAAGTAGCACAATTGGCGGCAGGATGCCGCCACTGCCCTGTGAGCAATCACGGCCGGCTTTTGACTACGGCTGCTGCCGCTGCAGCAGTTTGGCGCCGCCCAGCTCGCCGAAACCGGTCTTCTCGAGGTCGGTCCACAGGGTGCCATCGCCGGAGTGGATGATGTTGAGATTCATCTCCGGGTTGAGGGTGTCGGCAAAGCGCCACTGCGCAAAGGCGACCGGGTCCTTGAAGACCGCGGTCTTCATCTGCAGGCCGCTTGCCTTCTCGCCCTCGACCTTCTGCAGGGCGGATGCCTTCGCCTCGCCCAGCACCCGCACCTTGCCGGCGGCGATGGCGGCGGTCTGCTTCTGGATCTCGGCGGTCTTCTTCAGGGTCTCGGCCTGGATTTCGGCAACCTGCCGCTGCAGGTCGGCGGCGATCTCCGCCTTGATCTTCTCGGTCTCCTGCATGACCTGCTCGCCGCGCTGCTTGATCAGCGACAGCTCGGTGTTCAGCTCCGCCTGCTTGCGGGCGGTGTTCTGGCGCTCCTTGTTGGTCAGGTCCTGCTCCACGGCGATGCTCGCCTGCTGGATCGGCTCACGGATCTGGTCCGGCACCTCGACGTGGCGGATCAGCGCGTTGTACACCTTGATCCCCTTGGCACCGAGGGTCTGCTCGAGCGACACCGTCAGGTCGGTCTGGAACTTCTCGCGGCCCTCGCCGACGATGAAATCCTTGGCCCGGTACTCCGAGCCCTTGTTGCGGGAGATCGAGGTGATCTGCGGCATGATGATCTTGTCGACGACTGCCGGCAGGTCACCGTAGCGCCGGAAGATGCCGGCGATGGCATCGGGTGCGAGCTCGAACTCGAGGGTCATGTCGAGGCTGATCTGGAAGCCGTCGCGGGAAGGGAAACTGACCAGCTCGGTGAGGTTCATCTCACCTTCCGCCAGCGGCGCCGGCGCGGCCATCGCCGGGGCCTGTCCGGCCTCGAAATCGACCTGTTCGCCCTGCAGCGATTTCTGCATCTGGCTGGTGGACGACCGCCTGCTGAGGTAGTCCATCCGTTTTGCCTCCTGCTTCTGCAGCACCGCCGACTGCAGTTCGTTCAGGGCCTCGTTCTGGCCGAGCTGCCGCGCCTTGGTGACCACCTTGCCGCCACTGCGACCCAGCAGCGAGACCTGGTTGATACCGATCTCCAGCACGTCGACCTTGTATTCCTTGGGGTTGACGTAATACAAACCGGGCTGCAGGACATCCCGGCGCACGCCTTTCTGGCGTTCCTCGGCGAACTGGCCGCTGGCGGCCTGCTCCCCGGAAAGCGAGGTGATGACGCCTGCATAGCCGATCGGGATGGAGATCGCGTCGACGATATCGACCTGGTAGCCGTACGGGTTCAGCCGGTATTTGCCCGGCCCCAGCACGCCGCGCCAGATCCCTTTCTCGCCGCGATCGGCGATGAACTCGCCCTCGGAGAGCGTGGTGCCGACCTTGGAGGTCACCATCGCCACCTTGCCCGGCGGAACCAGGATCGCCCCGAGGATCTCCACATCATGAAGGACCGGATTCAGGAAATGACGCCCCTCGCCGAGGGTCTCCTCCTGGATGCCTTTCTGACCCCGCCGGGCGAGGATCTGTCCGGGCTCGAGCGGGTCGCCGTTCTTGGCGGTGACAACCGCCATCTCGTTGGGGCCGACGTAAAACCGGCAGAAGAACCACAGCCAGACAAACCCCACCAGGAGCAGAATGACGGCCAATTTGACGAGGCGCTGCATGGTGGTATTCATCGGGCACCTCCCTTGGCCGGGGCGAAGCCGCTGAAGATGTTGCCCAGCCCCTCCGCGGCGTCGCTGCTCAGCACGGCGTTGATCCGTGGCCCGATCTTCTCGTAGAGGGTGTAACGGGCAAAATTGTCGCCGCTCCCGAGAGCGCTCACCCGGCTCTGCAGGACGGCCGCCTCCGCCTGATTCTGGGCCCTGATCGCATCCTTTTCGCCATCGGCGGAGAGCAGGATCGATTCGGCCTGGAAGAGGGCGGCGTCATATTCGAGCCGCGCCACCCCCAGCTCCCTTTCCGCCGCGATCAGCCTGACGCTCTGGTCCTGCTGGGCA
>CAYYWK010000459.1:0-3216 GCA_964475345.1 uncultured Desulfobulbus sp. | reverse complement strand
TACTGCCTGCTGTCGATCTTCGACGACCCGGACCGCGACCTGACCATACTGGACAATTTCGCCTTTGTGCTGCGCCTTTTCTGACCGTCCGGCCCCTGTCGAAGCGGGGGCCGTTTCCGGATCTGCATCTCCTCTGCGCGGCGGGGTGCTGCGGTTCGTCTCTTCACCTGGAGTGTGCCATGCCCGACAAAGAAAAAGTACGCATCTTCGTGCAGGAACTGCTTGCCGAATACGGAGAGACGGCCGACATTGGCGACGACACCGCGTTGTTGAGCAGCGGGATGCTGGATTCCCTGGCGGTATTGCGGATCGTGGTCTTCCTCGAACAGGAGTTCGGCCTCGACCTGGCCGACAGGGGCTTTGACCAGAACGATTTCGATTCGCTGACCAGCATCATGGGACTGATACGGTGAGGCACCCCGGCTCCCGCCCATGGCTGCCGTCTCGCTGTCCCGGAGGCGGGCGGCTTGGGAAGGCTGGATGTTGCAGACTTGACGACGGTTTTGAACTCCTCTAAACTGATGCTGAGGATAAAGTCAATCTCCGAAGCGGTGGTGCCATGATCGAGTATGTAATTTTGCCCATTGTGTGCCTGATTGTTGCCATGTCTTCCATTCATCAGGTGTTCAGGGTAACCGGCAGCGCAAGGGCTGCCGGTATCACCGGTTTTCTCTCATTCATCGCCGCCATGTGGATGATTGGCCATCCCGTCTATGGCTGCATTCTGGCGGTAACGATGTTCGCCTTTCTCGTCGTTTTCCAAGAGTCTCCCGGGCAGTCATAAAGACAGTTTAAATCCACGCTCCCGCGCGGGGGGCGACGGGATGGTGCCCGGCTGGGAATGTCTGATGGCTCTGGGGAACAGATTCCTCCAGTTGTCCGGTATTCCCAGACAACTGGTTTCAATGAAACAGAAGCCGGGTAGTTCCGGAAAACATATTGTCGCCAAGTTGTTGCACAATGTGCAACAAGTGCTGCAATGAGGCCGGAGCCGGGTGGCTCCGGAAAACCGCCCGCTCGTCAGCCGGCAGAAAACGCCTGTCTGCGAGGGTGATTGCGAGCGGCGCGGTGTTTGAGAGCACAACTGTACCATGCAGCATCCAATCGAGGAGTTAAGAAAAATTTATCCATATTTTCAAAGAATATAGACGTTGCGAGCGCCTCCCGTCAATTGTGCACCAACGGAGCGCTCGTCCGCCATCGGCGAAAAAATCACACCACAACCGCCCTTCGTTCATTGGGCCTGTATGGCCGCCCGATGCTTTCGACCTTGATGATGACGTTTTCGGCCGGCCCTATATCGATGATCAGCAGATGATCCTCGGTGGTATCGATCAGGTTGACCAGGGCATCGTCAAACGCCACTTTGACCCGTTCCCGCGAGCCGGCGAAATACAGGAAGCCATGGTCAGTTTGAAAGCCGTGTTCACGCAGCAGCAACCCCTGGGCGCATACCTGGACCCGCTCGGGGGCGTAGGCGCCGGCCGGCACATGGGGCCGCTTGCCCTTTTTGTAGTCCACCGGCTGCACATCGATGCCGGATCCTTCCACCAGGTCGATCTTGGTGGTGATGCCCAGGGCTTCTGAACTGAGCGCCACCGAGCGGGCATGGATTTCCTCCGGCTGGTCCGCTGGCTCGACCGGCAGCTTGCCGCCTTCCTTGTCCACCCGTTTATGGCGGATGGCCCCTTCCACCGTGTCGGCGCTGTGGGCGAACTCCCCCTGCACCCACATCATGTAGGCAAGGCGTGGACAATAGACAAACTCGTTGACCATGCGGACAGGGATGAGGGGAGCCACTTCTTTCGATTCATTGTTCATGTCATGATACATTCGTTGAACTATTGACCATCCCTTTACATTACACATCAGGATGAGTAAGCTCTTGTGTAAACAAGAGGAGGCAAAGATATGGCAACGAATCTGGCACTTGATGACGAACTGATCCGCGAAGCACAGAAAATAAGCGGCCACCGCACCAAGAGGGCGGTTGTCACCGAGGCTCTGCAGGAGTACATCCAGCGCAGGAAGCAGCTGGAAATCATCAATCTGTTTCACACCATCGAGTATGACGACGACTATGACTACAAAGCGCAGCGGCGGGTTCCATGAACGTCCTGGTCGATACCTGCATCTGGTCTCTCGCCCTGCGTCGCAACGATCCCGGCTCAGATGCGCTTCTTGAAGAATTCGGGGAACTGCTCAACGAAGCCCGGGTACAGATCATCGGTCCGATTCGTCAGGAAATCCTTTCAGGTGTCAGATCGGAGCGGCAATTCGAGCAACTGAAGGGACATCTTGCGGCATTTGCCGATCTTCCGCTTGCCATCGAAGATTTCGAACAGGCCGCCCGCTTTTTCAATCTGGCGCGAAGCAAGGGAATACAGGGGTCGAACACCGATTTCCTGATCTGCTCCGTCGCCGTTAATCACAACCTGTCAATTTTCACAGTCGATAAGGATTTCGATCTTTTTCGTTCTATCCTTCCTATCCGTCTTCATGTGTTGAGGGGATGACGGAGGCTCTGTGTTTGGTTTTTTATGGACGGTCTTGCAGTCTGCCACTGAGATGAACATGCCGAGACCAACAAAATGCTCTCCATTGAGACGACAAGCCGAGATTGATGCCGGTGGCTGTGCTGTTGTCGACAATCACAGGGAGATTCGATGGACACCTACCGCGACATTTCCGCCGCCCTGCGGATTCTCGAACTGCCGGAGCGGGCGACGATGCAGACCATCAAGTCGCATTACCGGCGGCTGCTGACGCAGTGGCATCCTGACCGCTGCCGCAGCGGCGACAGCGACGAATGCGCCGAGAGGACGCGGGAGATCATCGCCGCCTATCAGCTGCTGGTGCGCTATTGCGGCGCGTATGAGTACTCGTTCAGCTCCGACGAGGTAGAGCGCCACCTGAGCGCCGAGCAGTGGTGGCTGCGGCGTTTCGGCAAGGTCCCGATGTGGGGTGACCGGGGGCAGGACGACGACTGAGCGGCCAACACAAAAGGCTTTCATTCCTCCTGCGGATGGTGTACTCAGGCGGATCGACCGCCCGGAGCTGAGGGTTCGGGGCTCAGCCGGAAGAATCCGGAAGGGCTTGACCCGGTTCCGGCAATCGCCCTGCGGTCCGGGGAAAGAGCCTCGCCGCATTTGCTGGCAAGCCGTTTTGCCACCTCCGCGACGCATCCGGAAAAGAGAATGAAATTCGAAGAGTTCC
>CAYYWK010000458.1:0-3218 GCA_964475345.1 uncultured Desulfobulbus sp. | reverse complement strand
GCAAGCACGCCCAGGGTTGCCAGCTTTTCCGACTGCAGCAGCTTCTCGTGGGCAAGCTTCATCTCCTCATTGGCCGAACGTATTCGGTGGACCATATCGTTGTAGCTCTGCACCAGTCGGGACAACTCGTCGCTGCCGGCCACCGGGATGGTTTTCTCGCGCATTTCCACCTCGACCTCGCCCATGGCCTGAGCGAGATCGATGACCGGCTTGATGAAGCGGCGGCTGAGGAAGTAGATGAGGACAGAGAGAAAAACCAGGGCAAGCAGGGAAAGGGTGACGATCTGCAAAATGATCGATCTGATTTCCTTTTCGACGCTTCCCAACGACAGTGAAAATATGAGCAGACCCCAGTGCTTGCCCTCAATGGAGAGCGGGGCGACGAATTCCAGATCGTGGTTTGCTCCCGGCCCGCCGGCAATTTTCCTGGTCCTGATCTCCTCGGCCTCCCTTGCCTCCTCGATGAACGGGTCGCTGTACTGCTTGCCGAATTCGCCGAAATCGCTGTGGGAAATGACATGGAGCGAGTTGTCCAACACCGCAACGTAGCGCAGGTCAAGTTCCCTGCGCTGGTGGAGTTCCCGGACGTAGTTGTCGATCAGGCCGCCCTCCTCGATCAGGCCGAGTTTCTCATAGATCAGTTCGTTGATGATCAGGGCGCTGACCGTCCTGGCCAGCATCAGTCCCTGTTTTTCGGTGGCGGCAAGGAGAGCGGAACGGGTCTTGAGTGCGGCCAGAGCGCCGATAACCGCGGTGAGGGCCAGTACCGACAAGAAGGCGATGATGATGAATTTCTGCTGCAGCGACAGCTTCATTCGGGCCCCCTCTTCAAAACGACACCTTGGGATGGCATTCCCTGCCGCAGGTAGCAGGGACATCGTTGATCATCTTACGGATGCCGGCATAATCGGCGTCGGAAGCGGCGATGAAACCGCCCTGCAGATCGGGGTCGAGCTTTTGCAGGACCGCACGGCCAGCCTCATCCCCGGACATGGCCAGCAGGGCCTGCTGCACCTTGCGGACCAGCAGGTAGGGCGCCTTCGGCGAGACGACTACCGGACCGGTGGGAATCGGGTCGGAGGTCGCGATGATCCTGAGACCATAGGGCAGATACTGTTCGGCGACGGTGAGATTGAGCGCCCCGGCGTCGAACTCGCCGCTGATGATCTTCTTGGCCACGGTGTCCTGATAGCCGTAATTGCGATATTCGCGCAGGTTGTCGAGGTAGATGCCGGCCCAGGCCAGCATATAGCGGGGGATCAGGTTGCCTGCGGTCGACCAGAGCGGCCCGAAGGCGAATCGGCGGTCCACCAGCTGCGCAACCTCCCGGATATCGCCACCGGTCTCGACCACAATGACGCTGCGGAAGAAAGTCTCGCCTCGGGCGGTCTTCGAACGGGCGATGGGCGGGGCGTCGAAGCGCTTATAGGCATCCAGGTAGGTGAGCGGGCCGAGCAGGGCAAAGGAGATTCTTCCCTCTCCGAGGCTGTCGACCACATCCGGGTAGCTCTTTTCCAGCTGCAGCTCGAACTTCTCGCCGGTGGCTGCCGTCAGGTAATCCATCAGGGGTTGGTAGCGCCGGTAGGCTGTCACTGGGTTGTCCTTGGGCAGGACGCCGAAAAAGACTGCATCGTCACCGCCCTTCAGGGGGTCGCGTTCCGAATCCCCGCCCTGCTGGCCAATCGATGCCCTCTCGTCGATGAAAGCGATCATCTCCCTGATCGCATCGTAATTCTGGTCCGGGACTTCGACAAATCGCTCTATCCGCATGTCGTCCAGGATCTTCCTGCCCTCTGGATCTTCATGCATCGCCAGGAATACACCGCGAATGGCGTCCTTCAGTCCGGGATCGATACCAGGCGGGACGACGACGGGAGGAATGCCGAAGGCAGGGGATTTTTTGATTATCCGGGTCTGTTTGGCATACGGCGACCCGGTCGCCAGCATGAAGTCATAGACGATGGAGTCGACCGCCGCCCCGTCTGCCCGTTTTTTGGCAACGATCTCCACCGATTTGTTGTGGCTGTAGCTGTACAGGTAGCTGCTGAAAAAGCTCTCCGGTCGCTCACCGCTTGCGGCGAGAAGGTAGGTCGGATACAGCCGCCCGGTGTTGGATTTCGGGTCGACAAAGACAAAGGTCCTGTCCCTGAGCTCTTCGATCGTCTTGATAGGGCTGTCCTTGTGGACGATGATATTGGAATTGTAAAAGACGGTGCCGTTGACCTGGGGCGCAACCAGCAGTTCGACGCCGAATTTTGCCTTGTCGAGGACATACGGCGAGGAGCAGATGAAGGCGACATCCAGCCCGCCGGCTTCGAGCATGACATCGATCTCGTCGTAGGTCGTCCGGTGAATCATCTCCGCCGGCATGCCAAGCTTGCGGCCCAGATAATCGACCACCTGCTGGTAGTATCTGACCGTGCTCACCGGCGTGATCATGCTGGCCACCCCGGCCCGGAGTGTTTCCCCTGATACCGCCGGCATGCCGGTTGGCAGTAACAGCACAGTGACAATGATGCATCTGAAAAGGATCATACCGCCCCCAAATCTGGATGAAAGCCCTCTGAAATCAAATCTTGCAAGTATCGATCCATAGGATGTTTGAGCCATTGTAGCCTGATTCTGCCGGATATCCAAATGTCGGATGTTTCAAAAAAGTAACATCTCCGGGAACCCTGCCCCTGCAGGTGTCGCATTGACACGATTAACCTGATCCAAATCGGATATCCATTCGCGGCATCCTCGAAAACAGACGGAAATCGATGCTCCGATCATCTTCCCCTTGACATTTACATTTGGTTGTTTTACCAAATATGCAAACAAAAGGAGAATTACCGATGAACGAACGTGAAAGAGCCCTCACCGAAGCCAAGGCCAACGTCCTGAAAGCGCTGGGACACCCCACCCGCCTGTGGATGGCAGAGCAGCTCGCGACTGGCGAAAAATGCGTCTGCGAACTGGCGGAGAACATCGACGCCGATTTTTCGACGATCTCGAAACACCTCTCGCTCCTCAAACAGGCCGGGGTGGTCGTCGACGAAAAGCGCGGCAAACAGGTCTATTATCGGTTGAAAGTCCCCTGCATCCTCAACATGATGCCATGTGTCGAGGCGGTCATCGAGGCAAGGATACAGACCCAGATCGCCCTCGTGGCATAATTTTTTCTGATTACCACTACAACACAGCCACTGTCGTTTTCAGGTTTGGTAGGACGCTGT
>CAYYWK010000457.1:0-3243 GCA_964475345.1 uncultured Desulfobulbus sp. | reverse complement strand
AGTGGTGTGGACATGCGACATGAACCGCGAGAGTAACTGATGGGATGGATGACGAAGTTACGTAATCCTGAGCTGCCTGTGCTTACCGACAGGCGGTCCGGAATGGCCTCTTCCTAATGAAAAAGCATCGGGAAGTCAAGTGAATCTTCGATGCTGGCGCCTGGCGGCTTCCTCACTCACCGACGAACCATTTCAGGAACTCTTCTCTTGCAATATCCGCTTCTGCAAGTTTGCCGAGATTGTAGAACGGATCACCGGCATGCAGCCGCTGCCGCCATTTCTGCTGGAAAAGGCGCTGCTCTTCCAGCAGAGCCTCGCTGTCGCCTGATGGCACGATCTCACTCCCTCCGGTCAAGCGCAGCCTGCAATTAGGAGTATAGAAGATCTGCCCGCCCTTCTCGACGCATTTGAAGCTGAAATCATCCAGCGCAAAGAGCATGGGGAAGGTATCCGCATCGAATCCTTCGCAGGCGTCGAGCATTTCCCTGCTGATGGCGCAGAAGAAACCAGCAGCGCACCAGGTGTTCTGCGGACAGTGCGGGCCATTGAGCAGAACCGAGGCCTCGCGGAGGAACCTGGCATAGTAGTATGGTGACTGGCTGGCAATATCGGGGATAGGGGTGACTTCGCCCGCCGTCTGAGACGGCAATTCCGCATGGCCGCAGACAATCGCCGTTTCCGGCCGCTGGCAGTACTCCATGAGGGCCGAAAGCCAGTAGCCGTTCTCAGGCTCGCAGGCGTCGCTCAGCAGGACGAGATACTCACCGTCACAGCGCGGCAACAACCTGTTGACGAGTTCTGCCATCCCGGAGCCGCTATCATCCTGGACGATTTTCACCGGCCGGTCCGAGGCGGCTGCGTACGCAGCCAAAGCCCTGCCCTCTGGTCCAGCGCGCAGGACGATGACCTCGAAATTGACATATTCGGTCGTTTGCAGCAAGCTGTCGAGCCAGGCTGCGCACTGCTCGTCATCCCTGCTGCTGAACACCACCAATGAGACCAACGGCAGAATATTCAGGGTTCTTCTCACCCGGTAGAAAAATTTCAGATCGGTGTAATGAACCGCGGCGTCGATCTCACGACGAAGCAGGGCATCGTCAACCGCCTTCCTCCCGGCCTCATTGGCATACTGTTTCTGATCGTGATTGATGCTGGTCGAGGTCTCGGAGGCCCGCCAGTGATAGAGTACCTCGGGGATGTGGAGAATTCTGCCGGCCCTTTCCGACAATCTGAGAAAGAGGTCATGATCCTGGGCACCGGATTTCTCACCGTCGAGACCTCCGGCCTGGGACCAGAGTTTTCTGGCAGTCACCACGAAATGGGTCACGTAATTATGGCAGAGGAGCAGTTCCGGGTTGTAATCCGGTTTGTGGAAGACGCTGAAACGGCGGCCATCCTCACCGATCAGGTCTTCATCTGTATACAGCAGGTCGGAGCCTGACTCGCCAATGGCACTGGCGATCCTGAACAGGCACTCCGGCGCCAGTTCGTCGTCGTTGTCAAGAAAGCCGAGGTACTCGCCGTCGGCAAGAGCAGCAGCCGCAGTGGTCGCCGCGGCGATGCCTTGGTTGGTTTCAAGGAACACCAGCCTGATCCGCGAATCTTTTGCCGCCCATTCCTCGAGGAGGGGGCGGATGTGCGGTTCGGTTGAGCCGTCGTCGGCCAGGCAGAGCTGCCAGTGCGGGTAGCTCTGGTAGAGCACGGAGCGGATGCAATTGCGCAGGAAATGGGCCTTGGCGTTGAAAACCGGAACGAGGATGGAGATAACCGGTTTTCTCTCGAGATTCTGCACGGCACGGTTCGGGTAGTGGCCTCGGAACACCCCTTCCGTTATGAAATGGAGAAGCGGTGAGCCTTGTCCATCGCCCAGATATGTTGCGGCATAGAAGTGAGGGTCGAACCATGGACAGGGGAATGCACCCTGGTTTTCACCGTGGCGCAGATAGTCGGCGAAATGATCTCGCGGGGTGCGACCTTCCTGCTGGCAGAGGGTTGCATACCAGGCAGGGTCAAAGACAGGGACGGGACTCTTGCCTTCGGCGATACCGAAATCGCTGTAATGGATAAGCAGGTCATCGGGATAGTCGAGCAGCGCTTCAGAGCGGTCCCGGTACCAGTCAGGATCAAAGGCGGGAGAGGGTTGCCTGCTCTCTCTCCAGCCGGACAGAATATACTGTCGAAAAGGATCGGTTTCTTCTTCCAGGTCGGTATATTTGCCTGCATAGTAGACATGATCGAAATACGGACAGGGTGATTGCCCTTCCTTCCAGCCGGTTTGCACATAATGGGTGAGGGGATCTGTCAACGACCAGTCGATATCACGTAGTTGCTCAGTGTAGTACGAAGAGTTGAAATAGGGGTTGAACGTCGTATCGTTTTTCCAGCCACCCAGCAGGTATTCACTGAGAGGTTCCCCAGCGTCGCCCTCGATAGATGCTGGCTTCTTGTAATACCTCAGGTTGAAAAGAAGGCTTGGCGAGCGATCCTCCTTCCAGCCAGTCCGGTAATAGTGCAGCAGGGGATCGACATGCTGCTCTGCGACATCGGGGTTTGCTTTCAGATAATAGTCAGCGTCAAAGACCCCTGACCGGCATATCTTTCTGAATTTTCTATCAAAGATGTACAGATACCGTGAGAGAATTTTTTCCTGAAGCCTGCGCATTTTTCAGTGACGTAGCAGTTGAAGGTTGATTGCAACCCAGCCGGGCATCTTTCAGCCCTGAAGCAGGGGCCAGAACTTCCGCAAACCGCTTTTCTTCTTGAACGAACCTTTTTCCAGTTCCTCAATTTTTCGGCGAAGTTCGGTCGTTATCAGCAGCAAGGCCGATTCGCCAATGGCCAGATAGCGCAGATGCACCGTGATCTTCTGCAATCCCTGCAGGTTTTCCAGGGCGCAGTGGAGAAATACCTGCGGGTCCTCAGTGTCGAAGTAGAGCGTCCCGTTCATCTCCAGACCGGCGTTACTGGTTGTGCTGTCAAGAACCAGTTCGAAGGACCCGGCATCATTTTCCAGAGCGATCTTCTGCAATTCAACCACGGCGAAGGTGTCGACAGGATCAAAGCGCAATGCCCGGATATTCTTGAAATCGCACACCTGGAAAACAATCTCCCTGGTTCCTGGCTCGATTTTCCTGCCGACGCTTTCCCCGTCGCTGACCCCTGTGCCGGTGTCGATATAGAGCCTTGCGGTATGGTAGGTTTCGCGGGAGGTGAGCAGGCGATCGATCCAGATCTCGATATGTG
>CAYYWK010000456.1:0-3244 GCA_964475345.1 uncultured Desulfobulbus sp. | reverse complement strand
TCGCCGGCCCGGACCGCCCGCGTCTATCGCTGTTCGCCGCCCTGCCCCGGCTGTTCCGTGTCCGGCATGCCGCCGGGATGCTGGCTTTCGGCTTCTGGATCAGCATCGCCAACGACAGCCTCTTTGTCGTCTACGGCGCCTGGTTCGAGCAGGACTTTCAGGTCAGCATCGCCACGCTGGGTTTTTCCACCGTCGCCATCGGCGCCGCGGAGCTGCTTGGCGAGTCGCTGACGGCCGCTTTCGGAGACCGTCTGGGACTGAAGCGGGCGATCATCCTCGGCCTCTGCCTGGCGATATGCGCCTACCTGCTGCTGCCCTTCGCCGGAGGTTCACTGACGCTGGCGATGGTCGGCATGTTCTTTGTCTTTTTCGCCTTCGAATTCACCATCGTTACCAGCTTCTCGCTCTCCACCGAGCTGATGGCCGAATCGCGGGCGACGATGATGGCCGGCTTCTATGCCACCTCCGGGATAGGCCGGATGATCGGCGTCCTGGCAGGTGGCGGGCTGTGGCAGCTCGGCGGCATCACCGCAGTCGCCTGGAGTTCGGCAGCCCTCACCGGCCTCGGCCTGCTCTCCCTGCTGTGGGGTCTGCATCGCTGGCGCGGCGGGGAGCATCGGGGATGCTGACCTCGTGCCTCCGGCAAGGCCCTTGTATGGCGATACCCGTAAAATCTTTCATCATTCGTCGCATGGGCATTGACAGTGACCTGGAGATTGGCGAGAATGGAGCAAACGGGAACCGCAGGTTTCCAATAGGGACGCAGGCCTGCACGTTCTCGCTGCCAGTGCGGGTCTGCGACGGTTTCCAACTGATCCCCTTCACCCTCTTACAGAGCCTCGGCCCATGGCTGTCAAGTCCGGATCAAAAGTGCGGGCGGATATCAAGCGCAATCGGTTGTTTATCACCCTGCCGGCTTCTGTCAGCAAGAAGGAGCTGGAAAAGGTCTACACAGATGTGCGCTTCTGCGTCGCCGACCTCAAGCCCGGGTTCGATGTCATCACTGATCTCTCGCTCTGCACCATCGGCCACCTCAACGGCATCCCCATCTTCAGCAAGATCATGGATTACCTGGTCCAGCACCGGCCTGGGGAAGTGGTGCGGGTCATCGGCACGACCAGCGTCCTGTTCAAGCAGCTGATCAGGCTGGCAGGCCGCTTTCAGAGCTACAAACCGATCTATGTCGACAGCCTCGAGGAGGCCGAGGAACGGCTGGCCAATACCCGGCGCAGCGACTTGCGTTTTCGTCTCCACAGCCAGGCGGTCGAGTATTCGGTAGGCGACAGGAGTGGTTCCGGCAAGCTTGTCGATGCCTCGACAGGCGGATGCGCCATCGGCGAGGCCACGCTGGCCGTCGCCCCGGACGACGCGATCTCGCTGGCTTTTTCGTTGCGCCAGGATCGAGATAGCAGCGTATCCTTCACCCTGCAGGCGACGGTTCTGCGCGTCGAGGAAGGGCAGTTTGCCGTCCAGTTCGGGGATATCGGCGAAGAACAGAAGGGGCTCCTCTATACCTGCCTGGCCTTCGAGGCGAGATGCGGTACTCCTCTCGGCGGCTGAGGGCAGTTGCAAAGGCAGAGAGATCCTCACCCATCCTGGGTCAATGCCGATGGAGTTCATGCGCAGGGCGATGGACCCCTCCGGGAAAGAGGAGCCTTGCCGTGATGCGGAACTCCTGAGTTCCAGCACTTCAGAAAGATTGCTGTTTTCCTGCAAGACCTGCACCATCGGCATGTGCTTCCACCTGATGCTGATCCGGCGGATCGGCTGGCCGGCTGACAGTTTCGACAGGCCATCGGTCGTCGAGAAGATCGACGCATTTGTCGACAATCCCTGCAGTTCGTGCTGTCCGGCAGTACAGTGATCAGTCCGGAGTGAGGCTGGTTGAATAGATGGACACCCGAGGTTTGCATGTCGATGCTCGGGTGGTGCCGCCTGTGTTCCGCGCGGACTCACGACTGTCTGACCGTGAGCAGAGCTTTGCCGGCTTTTTTCTCTGGAGTTGTGAAGGAAGCCTATTTCATCAGCAGCAGACTGAGGGCCATCAGTGCCATTCCCGCCACCAGGCCGTAGAGGCTGTCGTGACCCTTGCCGTAGGCGCGGCTGGTGGGCAGCAGCTCGTCGAGACTGATGTAGACCATGATCCCGGCAACCCCGCCAAACAGTATCCCCATCAGCTCGGGAGGGATGACGCCGCCTTCGCTGCCGAGAAAGAAGCGGATGCCGACGTAGGCGATGACCGCCCCGACCGGTTCGGCGAGCCCGCTCATCACCGACCAGAAAAAGGCGGTGCTGCGTTTACCGGTGGCGTAATAGAGCGGCACCGAGACGCTGATGCCCTCCGGAATATTGTGGAGAGCCACCGCCACGGCAATGGCCAGGCCGACGCTGGGGTCCTCAAGGGCGGCGAGAAAGGTGGCGAGCCCTTCCGGAAAGTTGTGGATGCCGATCGCCAGCGCTGTGAACAGCCCCATCCGCAGCAGTTTGCCGTGGTGCCCGCTCGGATCGGCCGGCTGCCCGGCAGCCGCGTTGGCTGGGCTGCCGGCGGGAAAAACAGGCAGCGGCAGCGACGGGTCGTGCAGCGGTCGGGTCTGGTCCTCGGTGGGTGTCTCATGGGGGTTGTCGGCTGAGGGGATCAGGTTGTCGATCAGGCCGATCAGCAGCATCCCGCCGAAAAACGACCCGGCATTGACCCAGTGCCCCCAGTAGTCGCCGAAACGGAGGACCAGTGCATCGGCTCCCTTGACGAAAATCTCGACAAAGGAGACGTACAGCATGACCCCAGCGGAGAACCCGGTCGCCACCGAGAGGAAGCGGTAGTCCGTGCGCCGGGCGGTGAAGGCGATGACGCTGCCGATCGCCGTCGCCATGCCGGCGAAGACGGTCAATCCCAGGGCAATCCATACATCGTGCATAGCAGCTGCTCCAATAAAAACCCAGAAAGGACGTCTGCACAGTTCCTCATTATCTGTAGCAGGCGAACGGGCAGGAAGAAAAGGAAAAAACCTCATGCCGGCAATGTCGTCCTGTGGTCCGCCGGCCTTCCCGTCGGAAGTGCAGATTAATGCTGCGGTGTCTCCCGTTCATCCGGTATGATCGATCCCGGAGCCAGGAAACCCGGTTTCCGGGGTGTGCGGGGATACTGTCATGGGGAGGGCTGAAGATGAACGAATCGATACGGCATCTGGCGGCAATGATTGCCGTCGCCCGGGGGGACGCGGTCCACCCCCACGAAGCGCGGGTG
>CAYYWK010000455.1:0-3261 GCA_964475345.1 uncultured Desulfobulbus sp. | reverse complement strand
GCTCGAGGATGACCGGACAGCCCGCGCCCGCCCGCTGCCCGCTCTCCCGGCAGATCGGCACCGTCACCAACCCCGGGCTGAGATAGAGCGGCGCCGTCTGCTCGAACCTGGTCAGCCGCGAGAACACCGAGCGCAGGACCATGCCCGGGCCGGTGGTGCCGGTGATGCCGTCGGTGGCCCGGCGATCGAGGTTGCCCATCCAGACGCCGACGGTATAACGGTGATTGTAGCCCACCGCCCAGGCATCGCGGTGGTCGTTCGAGGTGCCCGTCTTTACCGCCGTCTGCACCGGCATCCTGAGGATGTTGCCGGCGCCGAACTCAAGCCTGCGGGCACCGGGATCTGAAAGGATGTCAGCGATCAGCGACGCCGTTTCCGGGCTGCAGATCCTGCCTGCCGGGGAGCCGGCGGGCGCCGTCCCATCGAGGGTGAAGCGGAGCGGCCGGGCCAGCCCCATCCGGGCCAGCACCGTGTAGGCCTGGACCAGTTCGAGGAGGGTGACCTCGCCGTTGCCCAGCGCCAGCCCCTCGCCATAGTGCGCGGCGGCCCTGTCCAGGTTGGCGAAGCCGAGAACGTGCAACCTGTCGAGGAAGGCCTCGACGCCCACCGCCTGAACGGTGCGGATGGCGGGGATATTCAGGGAGTTGCCCAGCGCCTCCCGCAAGCGCAGCGGCCCGTAGTATCGGCGGCTGTAGTTGCGGAAAGGGTGGATGCCGTTGCCGATCGGCCGCGCCAGTGGCGAATCGTCGATAATGGTCGAGGCCGTCCAGCCCATCTCCAGGGCCATGCCGTAGAGAAACGGCTTGAGGGTCGATCCCGGCTGCCGCGGCGTCACCACCGCATCTATCCAGCTGCCCGGCAGGGAATCCGACATGCCGCCGCCGTTGACCCAGGCCAGGATCTCGTCGGTCTCGTGGTTGACGACCAGGACGGCGCCGTCGAGGGGCTGACGGTCCCGGACCGCCACCAGGCTGCTGTCGAGAATCTGCTGAATCTCGCCCTGCAGAACGGCATCAAGGGTTGTACGCACCCGCCCCTTTTTGCCGCCTGCCACCGGCGCACCGCCATCCAGCCGTGACAGCCGGCGCAGAAAATGGCTGGCATCCGCCGGCAGACGGACTTCCGGCATGGACAAGGCCGGCCCGCTCATCGAGGCCACCGCCGATTCCGGAAGATATCCGTCAGCGACCAGGGTGCGGGCCAGCCGCCGGACCGCCCCCTGCAGTTCGTTTGCGCCGCCGTCCGTTTCCAGGCGCCCGGGAGCACGGACCGCCGCCGCCAGCACCAGCATCTCGGCAGTCGTCAGGGTGTCGAGATCGCGATTCCAGTAAAGCCGCGCCGCCTGCAGCACGCCGCGGCGCTGCCTGCCGTAGGGCACCTGGTTGAGGTAGAATTCGAGTATTTCAGCCTTGCTGAACCGCCGTTCAAACATCGCCGCCTCGATCCCCTCCAGCCAGCGGGCCCACAGCGTCCGGGGACGCGGGTGGATGATGCGCACCACCTGTTCGCTGATGGTGCTGGCGCCGCGCACCACCCTCAGGCTGCGGACGTTCTGCACGACGGCATGAGTCCGCGCCAGCCAGTCACCGCCGCGGTGCTGATAGAAACGCCGGTCTTCGGCCGCCACGAAAGCCAGCTGCAGGAGCTTCGGGATCTCATGCAGCGGCAGCCAGTCGCTGACATTGAGGAGGTTGCCGTAGGTCAGGGACAGCGGGATGCCGTCCCTGTCCAGGTACTGCGGCCTGGTTACCGCCTGCACGTGCGGCGACAGGTCCTCCGGCAGCGGCAGCAGATCCCGGCAGGTGGCCGCATGCAGCCGCCAGCCGCCGACCGCCATAATCAGCAGCAGAAATGCCCCGGCGCCCCAGCCGGATATCCGCCACCGCTTCCATCCCCCCATGCCTCTCCTCCCAGTGTTCAACGGGCGGCGCCAGCCGCCGGCCTCTCCCCTTCCCCGCCGCCGTCAGTTCCGACGATCAGCATTCCCGGGTTTCCGTCGCCGAAGACATCCGGCGCGTACATCTCCTCGGCATGGGTCGGTGGCACATGGAACTGGCCGGGGGCAATGGCCTGGGCCTGATAGCGCAAGTGGTACCGTCCCGCCGCCAGCCGTTCCGAGTAGAACCGCGCCGCCTCGTGGCGCAGTTCGCGGTGATAGAAGCTCCAGCGACCGGAGACGTCACTTTGCCATTCCGGGAATTTCTCGATGAAGGAACCGGGCGCGATATCGTCCTCCGCGGCTGCCGCGTCTGCCTCCGAGGTTGTCGCCAGGTCGCGGTTGACCGGCTCGAGGCCGCCCGGCAGCGGATCGTCGACGACCACGAAATAGCGCTCGGCAGGCAGGCTGACGAACAGGTCAACCCGGACCACCTCCCCTTTCGCCACCGCCATCGGCTCCTGCAGCAACTGCCACCGACCGTCGCGCCGGACGCTGTATTCGCGGTGCACCTCGATGCCCGCATTAACGGCATCCGAAGGCGGCTGTTGCGGCAGGTAGGAGAGCCGGGCCGCATAATAGAGCCGTCCCTTGCCCTCCTTCTCGATGCCGAGCATCGCCCGGCGGCCGGCGTCGCCTGCCGCCAGCGGTCGCTGGAGGACCAGCGGCGGGTCGTTGAAGGAGGCGAAACGGCCCATGCCGAAGGGCCGCCCATCGAGAGTCCCCCTGACCTGCAGTGCCGGCGCCCGGTCCTCGTAGAGCCTGGCGAAATCGACCAGGGCCTTGACAGCAAAGAGGTTTTCCTGGGTGCCGGACCAGTGGTCACGGCCGTTGCGGTTGAGGGTGAGCGAGCGCATCATCTTCACCGGCATCTCGCCAACGCTGGCATCGGCGGGGTTGGCGGCCAGCCAGGCCAGCAGGTTGATGAGGACCGCGGCATTGTCGCGCACGGAGGACGACAGCAGGAAGCGGTAGCCGTCATCGAGCGTCTCCTGGAAGGCCATGCCGCCCCCGCTTTCGTTGCCATGGCCGAGGATCTCCGCCAGCACCTCCCGCTGCTGCGCCAGCGGCGAACCGGTGGCGATCATCGCCCGCAGGTAGAAGGAACGGCCAAAAAGGCTCATCGCCGGCAGATGTGAACGGAAACGCTGCACATCCTCGGCACTCACCCGGCCCCTTTCCGCCAGGGCCGCCAGTGCCAGGGCCCGCACCGTCGCCGTCATCCCCCGGCTGTACTCCTGGGGAAGCCCATCCAGGCGCAACAGGTTGAGCAGGTAGTCCTGCAGCCTGGTCTCGACCTGGGTCGGCGGCTCGTAGCCCTGCTG
>CAYYWK010000454.1:0-3262 GCA_964475345.1 uncultured Desulfobulbus sp. | reverse complement strand
GTCGCGCCGGTAACGGCCGCAGGCGGCCATCCTGCAGGCCGATGGCGTCCGGCGTTCTGACGTTCTTGAAAACAATCAGGAAGCAGGCGACAGCCAGGCTGAGGACAACAGCGAGTCTCAATGCCATCCGGGCGCTCCTTGGGAGTTTTCCCCGCGTTACCAGTGCGGCTGGTTGCCGATCCGGTAGTTCATCACCTCGATGGTGCTGCTGACGACGACGAAGGCCTCCGGGTCGGTCTCCTTGATTGCCGTCTTCAACTGGGCGATCTCCCCGAGCGTGACCACCGTGTAGATGATCTGCTCGGGTGTTCCGGTATACCCTCCCTCCCCCTGCAGGATGGTCACGCCGCGGTTGAGCTTGTGGAGGATGAAATTGGAGATATCCTTGTATTTCGGGGAGATGATCATCACCGATTTTCGCTGGCTGAGACCGGTGATGACCAGGTTGACGATATGCGAGCTGACGTAGAGGCCGATCAGGGTGTAGAGGACCGCCTCCAGCGAGTAGAAGAAGGTCACCATCAGCAGGACCAGGGCGTTGACGGTGAGGATGGTGTTGCCAAGGCTGATCGAGAAGCGCTTCAGCAGCATCACCGACAGCAGGTCCATGCCACCCAGAGATCCCGAGGATTTGAGGCTGATACCGGTCCCGGCGCCGAGGATGATGCCGGCCAGCAGGGCGTTGAGGATCTTGTCTTCCACCGTGATTGGCACCTGGACGTAGAACAGGGTGAGGGTGAAGATGCCGGTGCCGACCAGGCTGTAGACGAAAAAGCGGCGGCCGACGGTCATCCAGGCCAGCAGGAACAGCGGGATGTTGATGGCGATATAGATCCAGCCGGTCTCGAACCAGGGCATTGCCGTGTGCAGGATCAGGGCCAGGCCGGTGATGCCGCCGGTGGCGAATTCCTGGGGGATGACGATGCCATTGATCGAAACGGCGCAGAGGATGCTGCCGATGCTCAGAAAGAGCACGTCGAAGGCGACCTGCCGCCAGGAAGAAAAGAGACGCTGTGGAGTGGAGGAATGCTGCATGGATGCTGTTCTGTTCTGTAGGGGAAAAAGGGTCCGGACCTTGTACCTGATCCGCTCACCGGATGCATGGAAAAAATGCCTGTCTGGGCGGATAATCTATTCAGCGAGGATCGCCGCGATCAGTTCATCACGTCTGGCCCGTGACAGATAGGGAGTCATCCGCACCTCGAGTATCCGTGACTCTTTTGTCCGTCGTCGCTGCAGTGCATCGCCGACCTGGGCGATCAGGTCGTCGATCTCGCAGGGTTTCTTCAGGTAGTTGAAGGCCCCTTGGCGAATGGCCGCCACGGCGGAAGTCACCGTCGCCTGGCCGGTTAGCATGATCACCTCGACTAGAGGGGACTGCGCCTTGATCGCCAGCAGGGTCTCGATGCCGTTCATCCCCGGCATCGCCACATCCAGGATGACCACGTCCACCGGACTGGCCTCGAGCTGCTGCAGGGCGGTTGCCCCGTCAGCGGCGGTGGCGACGGCGAACCCGCGCTTTTGCAGGCGCTGGGCCATGATCTCGAGAAAGGCCTGCTCGTCGTCGACAAGGAGCAGGCGGGTAACCTGGTCGGGTTGTTCTGCCATGGTGGATGAGGGGGTGAGGGTTGTCTTCTCGCCGTACAGTCGAGGTTTGCAGTATTGACTTTTTGTCGCCAGCCATGCAAGGGGGATTTTCGTCCCGGTAAAAAACAGTCGGCAAGCGGTGAGCCTGCAGAATGGTGCGGCATGTTTTTCCAGGCAGTTCACAATGCGCTGCAGAAAATTCTGGACACCGGCTGCCGGTTGTTTGTATATCCAGAATATCTGGTGGAAATACAGGTAAATGATCAGTATGGCAGCTGGAATTCAGTGGTTTTTCCTATGGTGGAGCCTGTACTATCAATCCCGGTTCGACGGTTGGCGACAACCCGTTCCGGGCACAGAGAGGAGAGATAGATGCCGGAAATCCTGGTGATAGATGACGACGACAGTTTCCGTTCGATGCTGTGCAAGAAGCTGAGCCGGGCCGGTTATGCCGTCCTGGATTGCCCTGACGGCCGGAAAGGGGTCGCTCTGGTTCGGGAACATGGCGTGCCTCTGGTGATCACCGATCTGATCATGCCCGATCAGGAGGGCATCGAGACCATCATTCAGCTGCGCCGGGAATTCCCGGAAGTCAAGATCATTGCGATATCAGGCGGCGGACGGGGGAGTTCCGACATCTATCTCGACTCTGCGATGCGTCTTGGCGCCATGCGCTGCTTTGCCAAGCCGTTCGAGACCGAACCGTTCCTGCAGGCGGTCAGGGATCTGCTGCAGAACGCCACTTGAAACGGGTTGTCTTTGCTGCGGGTGATGCGATGATCACACAACAGCTGCTTGCGGCGATCCGGGCCGGCTATGCCCTGGACTGGCACGGCCTGCACGGCATCCGCCACTGGGCACGGGTGTATGAAAACGGTTTGCGCCTGGCCTCCGGGAACGGGGTCCGCCCGGCGGTGGTGATGCTCTTTGCGGTGTTCCATGACAGCAGGCGGCAAAGCGAGGGAAAGGACGACGGCCACGGGGCCAGGGGGGCGCGGCTTGCCGAGGAGTTCCGGGGACGCTATTTCGAACTGGACGACGGGGATTTCACGCTGCTGGTGAAAGCCTGCCGTCTGCATACCGTTGCCGAAACGGACGACGACCTGACGGTCAGAACCTGTTTCGATGCCGACCGCCTCGATCTGCCGCGGGTCGGCACAATCGTCGATCCGCGTCTGCTCTGCACCGATGCCGCCCGCCGGCCCGAGATCCTCGCCTGGGCCAGGGCGCGCAGCGAGCACGACGCGGATGCCGGTATCCTCGCCGACTGGCAGGCCTGACGAACTTCTTCCTCCATTCCCGGGGTTTGCCAAGAAAAATCCCGCCGACGATTGCCTGAACCACCTGGGTCGTTGTATCATTAAGTAGAATGCCGGGCCATCGGTCCGGCCTGCATCGGTCAATCACCACTGGGGGAAAGGGTATGCGCTGGCAGACGGGACGCAGGAGCGAGAATGTCGAGGATCGCCGGGGAAGCAGGGTTCCCGGAGGAATGAAGGGCGGCGGGATCGGGATCATCCTGCTGGCCCTGGTCGCCATGTACTTCGGTGTCGACCCGTCACTGATCCTCAATGTCGGCGATGCCCTGCAGCAACCGGCGACGGAGTCCTCCTCGTACCAGCCAAGCGCCGAAGAGCGGGAACTGTCAGATTTCGTCGCGGTGGTGCTGGCCGAT
>CAYYWK010000453.1:0-3264 GCA_964475345.1 uncultured Desulfobulbus sp. | reverse complement strand
CCAGCTCGCTCCGGGCGGCGGGCTGGATAAGAAACAGAACGGCGGCAAGATAGGCGACCGAAAAGAGACCGCCCAGGACGGCGTAGCTTTTCGCGTTCCGCTCGAAGAGGAAGATATACACGGAAAAAGTCACCGCCACCATGGCAAGATCCTCGGATGTCAGGCACGTGAGAACCATGGCGGCGAAAAACCAGGCTTTCCGCCGGGTCAGTAAAAAATAGAAGGCGGCCAGAAGAAACGGTCCGCCGAAAAGCATGAGTTGGGCTTTCTGCTGGAGGGTGATCAGGAATCCGCCCGCCAGAAGCAAAGCCACGGCAACTGCGGTTTTGATCCTGAACGATTGGGGGGACAGATGCTCGAGGGTCTTCCAGGCAAAGAAAATCATGCCGGCGTAGTTCACAAGGAAAACCAGCCCGTAAAGCCAATAGATATTCGGAGACAGGTTCCACAGGGGTGCAAAGAGGAAGGGGGTCAGATACACGTGGATCACATACGTGTGCAGGTAGGCGTGGGGATTGAAGCTGAAGCCCACGGACTCGCCTGCCAATCTTGACGCATAGAGCGAGCTTTGGAACACGCGTCCGTGCAGGAAATTGTGAAAGAACTGATGCGGGGCCGCGATGCCTCCCACCGAGTATTCCGACGTGGTCGTGGCAAGGTCGAAGAAGAAAAACGACAGCATCACCGCGAAGAAGAGGCCGGAAAGAACCGCCAATCCCACGACAAAGCGCTTGGAGGAAAGTTGCATGGCCGAACTTTTAAACCGCGTAGAGGGCTTCAAAAAACATGCGCTGGATCGGATGCTGCCTGTGGTAGAGGCATTTCCAGTTTTTCGGCAGGGGATACTCGGATTCCCGGATGACAAACCCGTTGGTTTTTGCGCGGGAAACCCTCCACTGCTTGGTATAGAATTTGCCGCGGCAAATCCTGTCGATCTGGTTCAGATAATTTGTGATCTGTTCCATGGTCATCTCGTGCAGGGACCTGATATTGAGGATGCGGTCGAAGTGCTTCGCCGGCAGCATCTCGATCTGATGTGCGGCAATGAAGCGGATGCGGGACGCCTCGAATTCCTCCCTCACCTCCTCAAAGTTTTGAAAGCGCCGGAACTTGAAAACCTTGTCCTGCGGAAAAACCGCACTCAGGTATTCCTGGGCAAGGTTGAGCGCCGGGGGGATGTCGATGATCGTGTAGTTACAGGACGGCAGGGCCTTCAGAAAGACATACCCGACGCGTCCATATCCCGCACCCAATTCGGCAACATTCCAGGGGCGCCCGTCGGCTGCGGCATGGCCGTCAGCCATGTAAAACTCATGGATGGAATTGCAGACATCCTGCGAGGTTCTGACCCCCTTGTAATCGATCCCGAAGGGATTTCCGATGGCCGGCTCCTCGATCTTCTTGAGAAGCCCCATGGAATCCTCCCTTGAGACGTAGTGCCAGAGCATGGCGACATACATGCGATAAATCTGTGCCGACAAGGGATTGAAGCTCTTGATTCCCTTGTGAAGCTCGTCATGGGGCTTGGGGAACCCGGCGCTGAATACGGACCAGTCCCGAACCTTGAGCCAGTGACGGAACACGGGCAGCAACTGGTGACGGACGATGCCCAGAATATTCCAGTTGAAATACTTCATGTTCACCGTCCGCTTGAAGTTGTCGAAGCCGCCGTCCCTGAGCTGCGCGATGTTCGTCGCGGCCAGCGACTCCCAGAATGGCGACGGTAAATAGATGTCCGGCGCATCCCGGAAAATCTCCATGGTGGTTGTCTCGTCGATTTTCATTTGTCTTGTATTTCCGTGATTCGCGCGGGATTGCCGACCGCCAGGCACCGGGCCGGCAAATCCTTCGTGAGGACCGCATGGGCGGCCACCACGGCATTTTCTCCGATCGACAGCCCCCGCTGCCCCAGGACGATCGCTCCCGCTCCGATCCAGGCTCCGGCTCCGACCGTAACGCTGCCCTCCTGTGTGATGCCCTGTTCTTTGACCGGCCGCACAGGATCCGCGTAGCGGTGGCTGTGGTCCACTATTGTAACATGGGGACCGAGCAGGACATCGTCCGAAAGCATGACCCGGTTGCTGGCCCCTATGAAGCAATTCCGCCCGATCTGCACCCGCTTTCCGATGGAAAGATAAGCCCGGTCTTCTGCGGGCCGCATATCGATCAGCGGCACAGTGAGCCACGTGTGGCGCTGGATCCAGGAGTCGTCTCCGATCTCCACGAAGCGGGCCCCCGCAATATCCACCGTGTAGTCGATGCAAACCCGGCTGCCCCGGCGGCGCAGGGGATATTTCAGGCGTGTCGACAGCCACGAAATGATCTTCAGCCTTATAAATGCGAATCCGAGCTCCGGAATACTGTAGCCGGCTCCCAGGAAGGCCTTGTAGTCATTCGGACTCAGCATGATTCCCGCAACTGCAGTTTGGAACGGTTGGTGAAGCTGAGATTCCAATCGATGATGAAGACCGGCCTCCCGATGTCATTCTTGTAGATCCGCGCCAGATACAATCCGTGGGTCGTCAAAAGAGTGATGGCATACATCAGGTCCAGCACAACAAGGGCTTTGAAAGCGAAGGCCAGCCCCAGGAATAGATCAAGAGCCAGCAGCAGCACGTTGACAAGGGCCACAAGCGGCAGCGCATACAGGGCGATTCGTATCGGAAATGTCGATACGCTCAGGATCCCGGCCGCGCCGAAGAGAATCATCCCCCACAAATTGTAATACGATTTGCCGGTCACCCTCTGCTGCCTGTTGTAGGTGATCCCATGCCTCAAAAACCCTGAATAGCCGATCTCCGCCCGCAAAAACGGGTAGGTATTTTTGTTGTCACGCATGACGTTGCGCACCCGCGCGGAGACAAGCGCGAATTCTGCCATATCAAGCACGATATCGGTGTCGGCCATCAGCCGGAGCAAGCGGTAAAACATTTTCCGCACCCATACCAACACCTGGGGCTCCGGCCGGTTCGCCCTCAGTCCATACACGATGTCGAATCCCTCCTCCCATTTCGCGATGAACTGCGGAATCAGTTCCGGGGGATCCTCGCAATCCACATCGATGACCACAGTCGCGTCCCCGACGGAGTAGGAGATGCCCGCCAGCACCGATGCCTGATAGCCGAAATTGCGCGAGAGGGTCACGACCTGTACGAGGGGATCCTTGTCGCGTAGCGACCGGATCACCGACAAGGTGGCGTCGGTTGACCGGTTGTTGGTGAAGATGAGCTCGAAGTCATACCTGGGCATCAGGGGATCGATGGC
>CAYYWK010000452.1:0-3270 GCA_964475345.1 uncultured Desulfobulbus sp. | reverse complement strand
AGCAGGATGATGGCGATCACTATCTGGTACACTGTGCGGAAGCTGTACGTTGCCTTCAGCATGGCTGCTGCAGATTGTGTGGAATGGAGGATGATGCAGGGGTTCGCACGTTGATGTCCGCCGTCAGAAAAGGATGCTTTCCTGCTGCTCCCTGGCCGTCTTCTGCCGGTCGCACTTCAGAGCGTACTGCTCTTCGCTGTCATGCAGCCGCCGGGACAGTTTTCTGCATGCCTTCTTCAGTGTGTCCTTTTTTTTCCGCAGGGACCTGTCAGGGTTTCTCTTCAGTTCCTTCCTGGCCTTTTTCAGCTTTTTCCAGAGAGAACTGTATTCGGCAAAGAGTTCGCTCCACCGTTCCTCCTCTGCCGTATCGTAGGCAACGACCTCGAGAAGGTCAGCACTGTAGGCTATGGAAAGATCAGCGTCACAGTGCCGACAGCGCCCCGTTGTGATCAGGCAGGTGCATGGTTCGTAACGGCCGTCGAAGTCGTGTCGCGAAGAGGCGTCATACTCTATGGTGTATGACTTGTCGCAGACCGGGCAGAAGAAGAGATACCTTGCCGGTTCCCAGATTTCTCCGTCCCGTTGTTTGATGTCTGGTCCTTGCGTGTTTTTCATGGTTCGAGTGCCGGCTGCCCGGTTTCCGATGGTGTGCAGCGGTTTTTGCGCCGCTATTTGAAAGGAACGCTTTCTTCAAGCCGTCGGGCGAGCGTCGCCCTTCTGCATTCCTCGGTGTATTTCCCGTTTCTGTATGCATTCTTGTCTTCCAGGCGGATGAGCTTGCGCCGGAGGCGGTTCTTCTTTTCCCTGAGTTCGGCAGTCCCTTCTTTGCGGTACCTCTCCCTGATCTTTTTCAGCTGCAGGCGCTTTCGCTCGATACGTTCGGCAAGTCGCCGCCGGCGACTTTCGGCAACGCTGTCATAGGCGGTAACGCAAAGATGTTCGGCATCGTAGACCACATAGAGCTGGTTCTGGCAGTAACCGCAAGGGGCCTCCTTGATGAAGCAGGTGAAGTCGTCGAACCTGCCGTCATAGACTTTCCTGGCGGCAGGATCGTAGCGAAGACGATAGGGGCTGGTGCAGCAGGGACAGGAAAAGTGGAAGGTCTCCGGGCCTTCCGGTTCAGGCGCTGCAAGGGACGGTGTCGCGATCATGGTGGTTCCTCCTTTGAAAACGGATTCCATCCACTAATGATTGTAGCTGGAAAAAACGATGCAGGTCAAATTTCATCGGAAAAAAACCGGGAACGATGGGATGGCAATAACGCCAGACGCCTGCCGTCAATCCCGGTCTGCCTGGTCAGAGTCTGCGCCGGCCTCATCGCCTGGTTCTTCCGTCACGTCTTCGGCGTCCTCGACGGCATAAAGTCGGGAGGCGGCAATGAGCAGAAAGGCGATTGTGACGAGTGGCGCCAGGTAGGTCAGAAAATCGGCCAACCCAATGAAGCCGGCTGATCGGGCCATTTCGGGGACAACATATTTGAGCAGGAAATAACTGACGATAGCCAGCATCGCGCAGAGCCACCAGGGGGGGGCAGGCATCGCTACTGGTCGCTGCGGCGTCTGCTTGCTCATAGTTCGTCGAGAACGACGTCGACCATCTCCTGTACCTGTGGGCTTGGGTCGGAACGTCGACTCCGGATCAGTTCGAGGGCCTCGGCCGTGCCGATGATCCCGAGGATACCTATTGCCTCGCCACGATAGAGAGGTTCCCGGTGGTCGAGCAGCAGGCGCAGCGAGGGGATTGCCAGAGCCAGTTTTTCGGGCTGCAGGGTCTTCAGTTCCTCAAGGAGGACCGAGACGCCGAGCCGGACGGCGAAGCGCTCGTCGGCCAGCAGTTCGCCGGTCCAGGAATAGTAGCGGGGCTCTCGCCTGAACATCGCGACGATGTTGTCGACGAAGCCCATTTCGAGGAAATCGGCGATCACCTTTTTCAGTTCTTCGTCACTGACCTCGTGCATCCTTTTTCTCACCATCGGTATTTGAGTGGTTTCCCCAGACTGTTGTCGTCGGCCGGCAAGGTTTGAGATCAGCGGGGGAGAAGAGCAGGCGCTGCCAGTGGCAGGTCCTGCTCCGGGGGCGTTTCGCCATTTCCGCTGGAGCGGTCGATGGCCACCAGCCGTGCGTAGTAACCACCGGCGGCCATCAGTTCCTCGTGGCTGCCCTGCTCGACGATACGACCGTGCTGCACCGCGATGATGTGGTCGGCGCGGCGGATGGTCGAGAGCCGGTGGGCGATCACCAGCGACGATCGTCCCCGGAAACTGTCGGCGAGCGCCTCCTCGAGGATGTTTTCCGATTCGGTGTCAATTGCTGCGGTAGCCTCGTCGAGAACGAGGATCGCCGGGTCGCGGCAGAGCACGCGGGCGAATGCCAGCAGTTGTTTCTCCCCGGAGGACAGCTCGTGGCCGCCTTCCCCGATCATCGTGTCGAGTCCGTGTGGCAAACGGCGGACAAAGCGGTTCATACCGGTGCGGGAGAGGATCGACTCGACGTCTTGCCGGCTTCGACCGCTGTTCATGACAATGTTGGCGAGCAGGCTGTCCTGAAGGATCAGCACATCCTGCAGAACCACGCCGACCATTGCCCGTAGATCGACAAGCGCCAGGCGGGAGATGTCGAGGCCATCGATGCTAATCGTCCCCGACTGCGGTTCGTAGAAGCGCAGCAGCAGATTGACAAGCGTGGTCTTGCCGGAACCGGTCGTGCCGACCAGGGCGACTGCCTGGCCGGGACGCAGGGTCAGCGAGAGGTCATGGAGGACGGAATGCTCGCCATCATAGCTGAAGCGGATCCGTTCAAAGCTGAGCTCGCCGCGGATTGCCGCTGGTCGGGGCAGCGGCTGCTTCGCTTCGGCAATCCTGCTCCTGGTGTCAAGCAATTGAAATATCCGCTCGGCAGAGGCCATCGCCGACTGGACAATCGAATACTTCTGCGAGAGCTCGCGAAGCGGCTGGAAGAACAGGCGCATGTAAGAGATGAAGGCCACCAGCTCGCCGAGGCTGAGCTGGCCGCGGAGGATCTCGCCGCCGCCGTACCAGAGGATCAGCGCGGTGGCGACGCTGCTCAGCAATTCGGTGAGCGGCATGAAGGCGCCGAATAGCCGGATCTGGCTCAGCGTTCTTTCCAGGTAGCCACGGCTCAGCTGTTCGAAATCACGGCGGCTGCGCTTCTCGCAGCCGAACAGCTGGAGGATGGCCATCCCGCTGATCGCCTCCTGCAGAAAGCTGTTGATGCGCACCAGCTGGCTGCGGATGGCGCGGAAACGGGCCCG
>CAYYWK010000451.1:0-3274 GCA_964475345.1 uncultured Desulfobulbus sp. | reverse complement strand
AGTTCCTGTTCTCCTCGATATAGGCGAGGATTTCCGAGCTGGCCAGCAGGGAAATCCTCGCCTATATCGAGGAGAACAGGAACTGGCCGCCCCCAGCACCGACCCGCGACTCCTACCGGCCAGGCTTTCAGCTGCTGGCCCCCTTCATCATCTGCTGCCTGATTCTCGTCTTTCTCGAAACCGGGGACTGGCGGCCTGAATCAGCATGGTTTTCCGCCGGGGCCGGCGACTCTGCCGCAATCCTGGATGAAGGCCAGTACTACCGGCTGCTCACCGCCCTGACACTGCATGCCGACATCACCCATCTGCTCGGTAACTGCCTGCTCGCAGTCTTCCTGCTCCACTACCTTTTTCAGCTCCTCGGCAACGGCATCGGGCTTGCCGGACTCACCGCCGCTGCCGTTCTGGCAAACCTGGTCAACGTCGCCGTTCATGGTCCCGGGCATCGCTTCGTCGGCTTTTCCACGGCGATTTTCGCCGCCATCGGCATCCTCTCGTCCTTCAATTTCCGCCGGCATGCCGGCATCGGCCGCACCAGGCTGCTGATGCCGTTGATGGCAGGCCTCGCCCTGCTGGCGATGCTCGGCAGCGAGGGTGAACGCTCCGACCTCGGCGCCCACTTCTTCGGACTTGTCATCGGCCTGCTGGCAGGCTATCTCTGCAGCAACAGGCCGCTACTCATGCTGCGCTCCTCGTTCTGGCTGCAGACCCTGCTCACCAGCGCCGCACTGACGGTCTTCTTCCTGGCCTGGAGGCTTGCCCTGGCCTGAACACCTGCCCCCGCCGCTTTCACCGGTTGCCGCAAGGCGCAATGAGAAAACACGATCAGTACCGCCGGGGCGTTTCTGCCACACCGTGCTTTGCAGCAACCAGGTCCTGGTGTAGAGTTGCATGATTCGCCCGAGCCTGCATCCGCCCCGGTTCGATCTGCCGCCGGCCTGCCCACCATATCCGCCAGGAGCCACCGATGAATTCCCGAATGCGCATTGGCCTTGAAGAAGCACTGCGGCTGAGCCGCGCCCGGATCCTGCCGCTGCCGGCTGAAACCGTCGCGTTGAACGACTGCGTGGAGCGGGTGGCCGCCGGGTCAGTCGCCGCCCTGGTCGACTCCCCTTCGGTGAACGCCTCGCTGAAGGACGGGTTTGCGGTAATCGCTGCAGAAATCGCCGGTGCGACGGCCGACAGGCCGGTGCGGCTGCAACTGGTTGGAACGGCAGCCGCGGGCGACAGGGATGGGATGCGCGTCCAGCCGAAACAGGCGGTGCGGGTGCTGAGCGGCGCCCGGGTTCCTGAAGGGGCCGATGCGGTGGTCGCGGAAGAATTCACGTCCGTCGTCGATGGAGGTCTCGAGGTGCGGACCTTCGCCGAGCCTGGTCGCAACATCCTGCCGCGTGGCTGCGACATAGGCGCCGGAGAGCCGCTCCTTGAGCAGGGAACCATCCTCACCCCCGGTATGATCGGACTGCTCGCTGCGGCCGGCCATCACCAAATGCCGGTCTTTCGCCAGCCGCGGGTGGCAATCGTGGCCACCGGCGACGAGGTTGTCGCACCGGGCCGGCCCCTGCCGACCGGCAAGCTCTACGCCAGCAATCTCGCCACCCTCGATGCCTGGTGCCGCCGTTACCGGATGCTCACCGAAACAGTCATCACCTCCGACGAACCAGAGGAGATCCGGAGAGTCCTGACCGCCCTGATACATCGTGCCGACGCCGTCCTGACCAGCGGCGGGGCCTGGACCGGCGACCGCGACCGGGTGGCAGCAACCTTGACCGAACTGGGCTGGGAGCAGGTCTTCCACCGGATCCGTATCGGCCCCGGCAAGGCCGTGGGCTTCGGGTTGCTGGAGGGAAAACCGGTCTTCATCCTGCCCGGCGGGCCGCCGTCGAACCTGATCGGCTTTCTCGAGATCGCCCTGCCGGGACTGCTGCGGATAGCCGGCAGCCAGAACCCCGGGCTTCCCAGAGTCGCCGTACGGCTGGCGACCGAGTTGGTCGGTGCCGATCTCGACTGGACGCAGTTCTTCTTCGGCCGCCTCGATCCGTGTCAGGACATCCCCCTGTTCGTGCCGCTGCGTGGCGCAAGCCGCCTGGGATCGATGGCCGGGGCCCAGGCGATCGTCGCCATCCCCGAAGGAAGCACCCGTCTGCCGGCCGGCTCCATTGTCGCCGCACAGGCGCTGATGTGAGCCAATTCCTGCCCTCGTCAATGACGAGGGTACGTGCCCACGGCAAAAGGTGTAACGTCAGTTCAACCTGATCTGAATATTCTTGCAGCCCTCGTCAGGAACGACCGTGACCGTGCGGAGGTTGTGGCGGTCGCGGGGAGCAACCAGCAGGGAGGCGCCATGGCAGCTCCATCGCTCAGGCATTCCTCCGCTCACCTTCAGGAAGAATGGGCCACGAAGGGAAGGGAGTGCCGGTAGACGGTCGAGATTGAAGGACAGACTTCGTGAATCCGCCTGATAATCGGCAAGATGGCAGATTGCGGCCTGATGCCAGCAAGCGGAGGCGTCAGCTGCCATGATTCTCTCCAGGCCGGCGGTGGCCGACAGCAGATGCTCCGCCCAGTTCCCGATCACCTGATGGTTGCGCTGCGGATCGGGGTGGAGCAGGTTCCCCCAGTGCAGGGCCAGGATTGGATTGGCAGAAACCTCGACCGGTTGTGCGGCCGACTGCTGCCACTTCACCGGCGAGATGCCCCGCTCGAGTAGCGCCACTCCGCACTCCCAGGTCAGTTTCTGGTGGAGAGGGTGACTGTACTGTCTTGCCCTGTCAAATCTCGTGGTCACATGGGTGACACCGAACTCGCGCAGCACCGACTGCATGGAGCCCTCCCCGTCCCCGAAACTGTGCCTGAGGGCAGGCGGCACGAAGAGCCGCGGAAACTCCTGCCAGCCGTTGTCCCGGAGTATGTCGTGATACGCCCGCAGATGCGCGATAACGATGTCCCTTGGCCGCATGTTGCAGTCTGCGTCGTGGAACTCGCTGCGCTCCATCCTGCCTGCCTGCCAGAATTCATGGCAGAGACCATGCACAGCCGGTTCAAGATGCCGGCTGTTAGCTTGCAGGTAGGCGCCCGCTTCGTCCAGCCACGGTCCCTGGTTACACCGGTTGTCCCAGTCCCTCCCCATCCAGGTCGCTCCCTCGACATCCTGCAGACGATTGGAGCGGTCCCACTCCCCGACCACCATGGCAATGGCGATCCTCGACGACAGCCGTTCGGCGAGATCGACGAGCGCGACATAATCCGCCAGGCAGTGCCGGCGCGAAAAACC
>CAYYWK010000450.1:0-3291 GCA_964475345.1 uncultured Desulfobulbus sp. | reverse complement strand
GGGCAACCGGCCCCCATCTCCATTACGAAGTTTCCCTGAATGGCAAACCGATCAATCCTGCGAAACTGATGAAAGCGGCTGGATTATCGCTCCCTGTCCCTCGTTTGTCTCAAAAAAACTGATATGAGCATCTTCGCGAAAAAGGATGGCCTTGATCAGCCTTCCGGCAAATCTGAGATCGAAGCGGTCTCCTCGCTCATCGACAAAAACATGTCGATAGCAGGCACGATGACGTTCAAAGGAAAGGCGAGGATCGACGGACACATCGATGGCAATATTGACGGGGAACATCTCATCCTCAGCGAAACCGGCAAGGTCATCGGCAACATCAGGGCAAGCACCTGCAACTGTTTCGGCACTATCGAGGGAGACATTGTGGCCAGCAACGTCATAGCCCGCAAAAGCTGCTCGATCCATGGCAGGATTGAAGCGACGAGCCTCACTGTCGAACCCGGAGCTGCAATCGACGGTGAAATCAAGTCGGCCGCAAAAGACCAGCGCCAGATGGACGAAAAGGTCATTGCCGCGCCAGGATCTTCAGTGAAACCCCCCATTCTGCACAAGGTAAATGTCTAATATCTCAAAAAAATCTCATACACCGAAGATATCCACCGAGATGTCCTTCATTCCCCGGATCAAATGTCCTCATTGCGGCAATGATCTCGAATTCTTTGAAGTCTCTGAGGATGCAGTCATAGTCACTCACTATGTCCAGAATCCGGATGGCAGCTTTTCAGTGGAGGACACCAGTGTCCAATCGGCAGGAGGGAGCCGTCTCTACTGCGGCAGCTGCGAAGAAGAGCTCAGTGAGATGCACGGGCGCTTTTCCAACATGATCTTCTGAGCGGAAGAAGAGCACTCGATCTTCCGGCACAGCTGTTTCCCAAATAAAAAAGGGGTCACCTTTCGGTGACCCCTTTTTCAACTCTTGCAGCGTATCGTATCAGACACAACCGGTCGGCTTCGGCAGCCCAGCCATTTTACAGGCTCCTTTGCCAGGTCCGGACGGGAACAGCTCATATATTCTTTTCAGCGGGAAGCCAGTGGTTTTGGAGAGGATACGAACCATCGGGGCAATACCGTTTTTCTTGTAGTATTCCTGAAGGGCATCAATCACCTTGTGATGCTCGTCGGTCAACTCGGAAATTCCCTCTGAACTCTTGACATAGTCTACCCAATTGTTATTCCACTCTTCCATTCCCTTGAGCAGGAATCCGTCTTCATCTACCTGGAAGGTCGAACCGTTGTGTTCAAGCGTTGGCATTGTAAAACCTCCTTAAATATTTTTCTGTGGCTCTCACCGTTGTTTGAGTCGGCTGAAAACTAATTACGCCTTATTACTATAGGGATATTAGTTTGTCAAGTGAATGGACAATCATTTATCGCTTCCCTTTACAGCCACTCAACATCTCGTTTTGATGCATAATTCAACAATATTTTCTGTGGAGGCGAGTATAGGCACTGCACTGAGATCCAGCAGGATCCGCATATTGTTGCATGCTGCCTGTCAAAGAAATTGGCAGCTATAATGCCCCAATTCTTGGCATATGTCCAAATTTTTTTTTCTCCGCCATACGCTTTTTCATTCGGATACCTCGACAGCGCAAGTTCCCGCATTGCTTGAGCACTGCCCGCAGAGAGCACTACCGGCCGATTTTTCCTTGCGCACGTTGGGAAGAAAGGGTACATCCTTTGGAACTTGTATCTGAACTCAGGGGGACACCCCCTCTGATCCTTCCCAAGAAAAGTCCTGCCACCATCTCACAACTGTCATGCTCCAAATCCTTCGCAACAAAGCCCAGTCCACCTTTATCCAAATTATCGTCGTCATCATCGCCCTCGTCTTCATCTTCTGGGGAGTTGGGACGAACATGAACAACACCAGGGAAGTCGCTCTGACCGTCAACGACGATGAAGTTTCCTTCCAGCAGTTCCAAGAAGCCTATGACCAGGCGATCGGCAGGCTCAGCAGCCAATTCGGGGGAACCCTCCCCAAAGGAATGGAGGAGTCTCTCGGGATCAAACAGCAGGTCATCGAACAGCTGATCCAGACATCGCTCCTTCGTCAGGGGGCAAGGGAAATGGGTATCAGGATAAGCGCCGAAGAAGTTCGCGACCGGATAACCGCCATGCCGCAGTTCTTAGACAATGGCCAGTTCAGCATGGACCGCTACCAGTCCCTGCTCTCTGCAAACCGCTATACGCCCACCACCTTCGAGGCCTCGCTGCGGTACGACATGCTGTCCGACCGGACCGTTCAGGAAATCGCCAGGTTCGTGACAACCGCCTCTGAAGCAGAGATTGCGGATCTGTACAATCAAGCAAAAGAAACGGTTTCTGTCCGTTTCATCAAGATCGCAGGCGATTCCTTCCAGAAGGAAGTCAAGGTTGATCAGCAGGAACTGCAGAAATGGTTCGACACCGTAAAGGACAACTACCGGTCCGAACCCGAGATCAAATTGCAGTATCTGGTCTATGGCTATGCTGAACTTGGCGCCAAGATCGGCATCGACGACAAGCAGGTCGAGAGCTATTACCAGGAAAATATCGCCGACTACAAAATCCCCGAACAGCGACGGGCCCGGCACATCCTGCTTGCGGCACGCGAAGAGGATGACGCCGAACTGCACCTCCAGCAGCAGCAGAAAGCCAATGAAATCCTCACTTCATTGCAGAAGGGCGCCGATTTCGCAGCCGCCGCGGAGAAGTATTCAGATGATCCGAGCAAAGGCAATGGCGGCGATCTTGGCTTCTTCCAGCAGGGAAGCATGGTCCCGGAGTTCGACGCCAAGGTCTTTGCGATGCAGCCGGGGGAAATCAGCCCCGTCGTTAAGACAGTCTTCGGCTATCACATCATCAAACTTGAGGAAATCAAACCTCCTTCGACCCGCCAGTTATCTGAAGTCCGTGATGAAATTGTCCGGAAACTCAGGGAGCGTGAAGCGAAACAGGTGGCATTTCAGCTGGCCAATCAGGAATATGAAGGGATCATCAAGGCCGGCAGCCTGAAAAAGTTCATCGATGCCCATCCGGACATCAAGCTGCGGGAAACCGCTTTCTTTTCACAGAAACAGCCACCCGCTGAAATCGGCAACAACCAGAAACTGCTGGACGCCGCATTCAAACTCAGCAAGGGAGAGTTGAGCTCACTTATTGAGACTGACTCCGGCTATGCAGTCCTTTTCGCAGTGGATCGCAAAGAGGCGGTGACTCCCCCGCTGGCAGATGTCATGGAAAAGGCCCAGGCCGATTTCATCGCCAGCAGGTCGAAGGAAATGGCCCGCACCAAGG
>CAYYWK010000449.1:0-3298 GCA_964475345.1 uncultured Desulfobulbus sp. | reverse complement strand
GGGGCCGGCCCGGCCGGGCTGGCGTGCGCCGTCACCGCTGCAGAACGCGGGCATCAGGTCACCCTCTTCGAGGCAGGCGCGGTGATCGGCGGGCAGTTCCAGCTCGCCCGGGCAATTCCTGGCAAAGAGGAGTTCAACGAGACGCTGCGCTATTACCAGGTGATGCTCGAGCGCCTGGGGGTGGAGGTGCGGACATCATGCAGGGCCACGCTCGAGTGGCTGCGCGGGTACGAAGAGATTGTTGTCGCCACCGGCGTCAGGCCGCGGCCGCTGGCACTCGAGGGGGCGGACCTGCCGATGGTGCTCAACTACGCCGAGGTGATCAGCGGGAAAAAGCGTGCCGGAAGAAGGGTGGCGATCATCGGGGCCGGCGGCATCGGCTTCGACACTGCCGCCTTTCTGCTGGAGAAAGAGCGGCAGCCCGGCGATGTCGATTCGTTCCTCGATGACTGGGGAATCGATCGCCACTACGCCCTTCCCGGTGGCCTGAAAAAACCCGAGTGGCCGGCTTCCGAACGTGAGATTCACCTGCTGCAGCGCAGCTCGAGCAAGCCCGGGGAAGGTCTGGGGAAGACCACCGGCTGGATCCACCGGTCGGTCCTGAAGAAAAGCGGCGTCCGCTTCTGGAGCGGAGTGCACTACCTGCGCATCGATGGCGGGGGGCTGTGGATCATGCACGGCGGGGAGGAAAAGCTGGTCGGCGTCGACACGGTGGTGGTCTGCGCCGGGCAGGTTCCAGAGCAGGGTCTGGCAGCAGAGCTGAAGGATGCCGGCCTCGGCTGCCATCTGATCGGCGGGGCGCTGGAGGCACGCGAACTCGATGCCAGGCGGGCCATTCTTCAGGGAACGGAACTTGCGGACAGTCTGTGAACCGCAGAGAGGCTTACGCCGGTCAGTCCCGTTTCCTCTCCAGTTCGTGTTTGACGGCCATGCCGAGCTGGTTCAGGCTGTAGGGTTTCTTGACAAAGGCCCCGGCCCCCAGCCGGCAAGCTTCCTGCACTTCCTCGTTTTCCGAAAAACCGCTGACGATGATAGCCTTCTGGCCGGGATGGATCGCGATCATCAGTTCATAGGTCTGGCGGCCGTTCATCCCCCGGGGCATGATCATGTCAAGTATCACCAGGTCGAAGGCCTTCTGGCGAAGGAGTTCGATCGCCCTTTCGCCCGATGCAGCGGTTTCAACAGAATAGCCGAGGACAGTCAGAATGGTTGAGGCAATATCTCTTTGTATTTCCTCGTCATCCACGACAAGGATGGAGCCGCTGCCACGCAGGTCGGCGCTGTCGGCCATCAGGGTGCGCTGTGTCGTCGCTTCTTCTGAAAGCGGGAAGTAGAGGGTGAAGCAGGAGTCGTGATCGGCGCTGGTCACAGTCACCGTGCCCCGATGATCAAGCATGGTGTTCCATACCACGGTGAGGCCGAGTCCGGTTCCGCTCCTCCCCAGCTTTTTCCTGGTGAAAAACGGCTCGAAGATATGCGGCAGGGCTTCGTGGGGAATACCTTTGCCATTGTCGCGGATTTCGAGCACGGCGTATGGGCCCGGCGTGAGCTGGGCCGGGATGTGGTCCACCTCGACGGAGGAGGTGGAAATGGTGATAGTGCCGCCTTTGTCCAGTGCCTCGGCGGCATTGGTGACGAGGTTGCAAATGCACTTCGTGACATGCACCGGTGAGCAGGAGATGTGCAGCGGCGTGTCGTGGAGCATGATCCGGCAGGATACTTCCGGATGGGTGTTCAGCAATTTTTCATGCAGGGGCGACTGCAGATACTGCCTGACGATCTCATTCAGATCGAGGATCTCGCGGCTGCTGGCCACTCCTCTGGCTACAGTGAGCAGGTCGGCGACGACAGCGGCCGCCCGGTTGCCCGATTCCCTGATCTTTTCCAGTGGGTCGCAGAGCGGGCTGTCAGGCGGCAGTTTCAGCAATATCAGCTCGGGATAGTTGATGATGCCCGAAAGGAGGTTGTTGAGGTCATGGGCGACACCGCCGGCCATCAGGCCGATCGATTCCATCCGCTTGGCCCTTGCCAGTTCGGCCTGGGCTTCCTCCTTTTCCTTGAGTATTCTGTTTGCCTGTTCTGCGAGGGTTTTCAACTCGCTGATCTTCAGACGGCTGGTGTCGATCGGCTCAGCTTTGCCTTCCTTCGGTGCCATCGTGAACAGGCTGATTTCGTTGAGGAGCCTGAGGAAGAGATGGCGGCCGATGAAGAACACGCCGACCAGGATGGCTAACAGGATGAAGAAAGTGGTGAAGATCTTGGTCTGCAGTTCATTGAGCAGGGCACGGTGGTATTCGCTGATCTTCTCATCGATGTCATCGAGGTAGACGCCGCTGCCGATGACCCATTCCCAGCCGGGGATTGATCTGACGAAACTGATTTTCCTTGCCGGCCTTCCCGTCTCCGGGTCGAATGTGGCGGTGTACTCGAGGAAGCCCCCGCCCGGCTGGCGACCGGTGCGGTCGAGCGCCTGAACCAGCTTCATGCCGCTGGCGTCGAGCAGTTCCCAGCGGTTCTTGCCGATGACTTCCTTGTTGGCGTGATTCAGGCAGATCCCCTCCCTGGTGTGGATGAACACGTATCCCTTGGTGCCGTAGCTGACGGCGGCGATACGTTTCACCGTTGCCTCCTGGGCCTCCCTGTCCGCTTCCGCAACGTAGTCGCCGACCCCGATGACCCACTTGAAGGGGGAGAAATATTTGACGAAAGCGATCTTCAGCTGACCCTGTTCGATATGGTGCCGCTCGTCGACGCCAGGTTTGCACCAGTAATACCTGACGAAGCCTCCTTCCGGATAGACGGTGGCGGTGGTGACGAAGGACTGGACGATTTTCTGGCCCTTCGAGTCCGTGAGATCGAAGTCGTTTCCGCCGATCGACTCCGGGCGGAAGGGGTGGGCGATCAGGCGATGCTCGGTGTCGTGTATCCAGTAGTAGCCTCGACCGTCGAGCAGACGTTCGGCCGTGAGGGCGCCGATGATCACCCGCTTGATCTCCTCATCGGGAAACCTGCCGGCCATCTCGTTATGGATGGCGGCGGCAATCCGGTGGCCATTGTCGACCGCATCGGCGACGCGCTTGCGCAGGTTCGCTTCCACGGCCAGCCGCCGCAGTTCGGCGCTTTCCACCATCAGGTCGACCAGGGTTTTGGATTCCGCCTTGCGGGTGGAAACATAATCGTCGCGGACGAGTTCGAGCAGCCGGGTGTGATGCCGGTACTCGCCGGTCAGCCAGATGGTGCCGAGCGTGCCGACAGCCAGCAGCAGACACCCCGCACAGGCGAGCCGGAACCAGCGCGA
>CAYYWK010000448.1:0-3314 GCA_964475345.1 uncultured Desulfobulbus sp. | reverse complement strand
CTGCACCGAGGAGATGCGGTCCTGGCTGGGCTGGGCCAGATCGAAGCCGGCGCCGCGGGTGGCCCGCAGCTTGGCGATCATCTCCTCGTTGTTGGAATAGGTGACCTCCACCGTGATGCCGGTCTCCTTCTCGAACTTGTCAACCAGCTCCTTCGGGGCGTAGCCTTTCCAGGTCAGCAGTTGCAGGGTTTCGGCCATCGCCGGCGAGGAGGCGAACAGACACAGGGTAAGCAGGACGAGCATTTTCTTCATTGGGCGCTCCTTTGTGAAATTGACGGTTGGCATGACTGCCGTTGATGGCAGTTGTTTACCACATCGCTGCGGCCTGATCTGTTCGATTTCGGTAAGGGTTGTGTAAGGGTGGAGCAGTAGTCGGGCTAAAGGGATTGAAGTGATTGTCAATTTTTCACTGCTCTGGTACCTTGGTCAGCATATCTGAGAGAAATTGGATCGTCAAGCCTGTCCGGGTGGAGTAACGGAAAACAATCGGCGGGGGAGCGGCGGGTGGCGACGATTTCCGGCAGCACATGGAGGAAGGCAATGCAGAAACTGGCAGCGATGCTTCTGCTCGCGGGGTTGATGGTTCCGGCTGGCATCGTCCAGGCCGGCGAACACCGGATCGGCGGCGGTGTCAACTACTGGGTGGCGCTGGAAGACCTGGATGACGAGGGCGACGACGACGGTCTTTCCTACCTGCTCAGTTACCAGTACTGGTGGGATTTCTTCGGGGTCGAGGCCGATATCGAGCTGCTGCCCGACCGCTTCGGCGAGACGGCATCGGCCGGGGAGCTGTACATGCTGCTCGGCAGCACCATCTACGGCGGCGCCGGGATCGGCTGGCTGCGCGCCGACAGCGACTTCGCCGACGAACCGTTCTTCGCCTTCAAGGCTGGACTCAACCTGGAACTGCTGCCCAGCTTCATCCTCGATATCTCGGCCAACTACCGTTTCAACGAACGGACCCAGCTCGAGGATGACGACAGTGATATCGATACCGACACCGTCTTCCTTGGCGCGGCGTTACGGTTCGCCCTGTAGCGGAGTGGCACTGCCGGCGGTCGCGGCGGTGGCTACTTCACCGTAATCAGGTTGTTGATCTTCCTGACGCCGCGGACCGAATAGGTGATCTCGGCGGCCTTCTGGACCTGGGCAGGGGTGTCGACGGCACCCGTCAGCGTCACTTCGCCGGCGAACGTCGAGACCGAGATGGCGATGCCGTCAAGGGCCTTGTTGGCCAGCAGGGCCGTCTTGATCTGGGTGGTGATCGAGGCGTCGTCGACGACCACGCCGGCGCTCCTGCCGGCTGGGGTGTAACAGGAAGAAAGCATGGTGGTGCAAAGGCCGATGACGAGGGCGGCAAGAATATTCCTGTATAATTTCAGCATGATGTATCCCCCAAAGAAGCTCATGGATGGTGCGGGCGGGCACATCGTATCCCGCAGTTTTTGTCAATTGTAAGCAATATACCTCGGATTCTCCCGTGGGCAAGAAGTGATCTCGTCTTCCTGCCGCAGTCCTTTCAACAGCACATTCGCCATGACCCACGCCACCCTGCCTGACCCGGAGCAGGATATCCGGAGAGCCTACCTCGAACTGGTCGCTGAAATCGATCAGGCCGTGTCGCGACTGGCCGGGGGCAGGCTCGCCGGCCGTATAACCTGCCGGCCCGGCTGCAGCTCGTGCTGCATGGCCTTTTCGGTGCTGCCGCTGGAGGCGGCTCTCCTGCAGCGGGGACTGCCGGCAGAGCCGGCTGGCGGTCCGCGGCGGGAAGGGGAGTGCGCTTTGCTGGGCCACGGCCTGTGCACGGTCTATTCCCTGCGGCCGGTGATCTGCCGCACCCAGGGACTGCCGCTTGCATATATCGACGAGATCCTGGCCCAGATCGATGTCTCGGTCTGCCCCCTGAACTTCGCCGAGGACGTCGATTTCGATCTTGACGACCTGTTCTTCATGGACGCCTTCAATGAACGGCTGGCGGCCCTGAACCTGCTCTACTGCCGCCGCCACGGCTTGGATGCGACCGCGCGGGTCGCCATCGCCGATCTGCTCCCCTGAGTATTCTCTGTTCTACTCGAATTCCTTGAGCACGTATTCCAGCGGCTTCTTCTGCGGGCCGCCCTGATCCTTCTTCGGCCAGCCGATGGGTATCACCGCCATGAACTCGCCTTTTTCCTCACCGAGGAAGGACAGCACCTCGTCCTTGATCAGGTAGAGGATGCCGAGCCAGACGCTGCCCAACCCCAGCGATGTGGCGGCCAGCAGCAGGTTCTCGACGGCGGCGGCGGAACTCTGGATCTCCATGGTCCGGAAGAAGTCGCGGGAACGCTCCGCCTCGAGGCTGAACAGCTCGCTGCCATGGGCAATCAGGCTGCCGGTGTTGTTGACGCTGATCACTACCGGGGCGCTGGCCAGGCAGCGGGAGGCCATCCGCAGGATCGACGAGGAGGGCTTGGGGAAGTCCCCGGCCCGGCCGGCGACGAGATGGGCCAGCGCCAGTCGTTTCTTCTCGCGCAGGACGACGAAACGCCAGGACTGCTGGTTGTGGGCCGACGGCGCCTGATTGGCTGCGTCGAGGATGATCTTGACCAGCTGGTCGTCAACCGGCAGTTCCTGGAACTGCCGGATGCTGTGGCGGCGATGGATGGTCTCGAGGGTCGGGTTCTGGTGCTGGGCGTTCATTGTTCCGTGGGCAAGGCTTCCTGGGAGACCGGACGAAGGGGGATTCCCACGTGCCGGCGAGACGAGCACTATACCAGAACAGCCCGCTTCTGTGGGAGATTTTCTGGCTGCGGATTGATCGATCCCCTCCGGCTGTCGGGAAATCCGGTGGCCGATGATGGCCGGTGTCCGGGGCTCAGTTTTCGTCCTGCCCTTTCCCTGCGAATTTGCCCGCCGCGGCATACCAGGCCATGGCCGAGAACTGCAGCAGCAGCATCAGCAGGAAACCGGCCCTGAAACCGGCCGGGGCGAAGCTGCCGCCGGACCCGGTTGGCCAGAGGTTGATGATGGCGCCGATCGCCCATTGACCGGCGAAGGCTGCGACAAAAACCAGCAGGTTGACGGCGGTGTTGACCCGCCCCGCCAGATGCACCGGGAAGGCCTGGGTCAGGACGGCATAGGTGAGGATGCTGCTGGTGCCGAAAAAGCCGAAACACAGCCACAGCAACCGGGTACCGGGCAGGACCTGGGAGATGATCAGCAGCTGGAACGAGAGGAAGATGGCGATGCCCCACAGCGAGGTGGTCATGATCGGGATCCCGCGACGGGCCAGCCGCTCGGCCAGACTGCCGGTGGCGATGTAACCGGTCACCATC
>CAYYWK010000447.1:0-3315 GCA_964475345.1 uncultured Desulfobulbus sp. | reverse complement strand
ACTCCACCGGGTGTAGTCAGTACGGGCTTCTGCCCTTTATATTGATGGAGGCGCCTTGTCCATCTCTCCATGGTTTGAGACTGGTCTTAAGGCTCAAACACAAACGCCTGTCCGTAGGCGTCCTGGGTCGCATCCACTATCCGACCGCCCCGAGCGGCGTCGCCTATGACCCTGGCTTCCGGGAAAGCCACTCTGAATTGATTGACAACATTTGAGTTCGGTCGAATGCCCATCGCGAGGATGACAGTGTCCGTATTGATGAACACCGTTCCATGGGTTTGAAGGCATTCGAGTTCCACGCCAGTCTCCGCGACTTTGAGCAAACGGTGTGATGTTAGACAAACAGGGTCATAGCAGGCCATGCGCTCCTTGATGTCGAGTATCACTATGATGTTGGCTCCGGCTCCTATCTCCGGCAGCATATCGACAAGAGTGGTTTTATGCCCGGCCAGCATCATGACCTCTGCCGTCTCCAGTCCGGTCATTCCGGACCCAATTATCACGCACTCGCCTTTAACCTCCGCTCGCCCTGACAGCACATCCTCGGCTATGACAACGTTTTTCCCGTCAACACCCGGAACCGGTGGTATAAAGGGCCGAGCGCCGCACGCCATGAAGACGCCGCATGGGGAGAGAGCCTCAACTTTCTCCACTGTCGCCTCTTCCCCGAGTCGTACCTCCACACCGCTTTCCTCTACCAAAACGATCATGGAATCCACGAATCGGGTGATTTTCTCTCTGGCGAAGCCCTTGTCGGCTATATTAAGCGCGCCGCCGAGCCTCGGGGACGGGTCAAACAGCACAGCCCGGAAACCACGCTCCTGCAGGACCATGGCAGCGGTTAGTCCCGCAGGGCCACCACCAATCACCGCTACTGTACGCCCTGCGCCATCGCGCAGCGGAGCAGCAAACTCCCGCTCCCGACCGGTGATCGGATTCACCGAGCATTTCACATGCCGGGCATGTTCGATCTCGTCGAAGCACACCAGGCAGCCGATGCACTTACGTATGGTCTGGGCCTTGCCAGCCTTTGCCTTTTTACACCAGTCAGGATCGGCCAGATGCCCCCGAGCTACGCCAACCAGGTCGCAGCAGCCCTCCGCAAGGATCGCCTCGGCGACAGCAGGATCCTTGATGTTGGCCACTGCGATAATCGGTATGTTGACATGCTTTTTGATCTCAGCGGCCATGTATTTCTTCCATCCCTGCTCCATCGTGCCAGGCTCGATGCAGGCGGTGAATTTTGGGCTATCAGGGATGGTGGAACTGATATCCAGAAAGTCTACACCCGTTTTCTCAAGTTCCTCTGATATCCTGCAGCTCGTGACCAAATCGTTCCCTTGATTTCCGAGGAATTCCTCGACTGACAGGCGGACACCAAGGGGGAAATCCTTACCGCACACTGAACGTATGCTTGCGATGATCTCTATTAGAAACCGCAGGCGGTTTTCCGGGCTACCGCCATAATCGTCGTCACGCCGATTGAGATATGGTGACAAAAAGCTGTTGATCAGGTAACCATGGGCGCCGTGCAGCTCAATTCCATCGACACCGGCCATCTGGCACAGACGAGCGCCTCTTACAAAGGCATCCTGAATTTTCCGGATCTCCGGTATCGTTAGCGCTCGAGGCGTTTCTCCGGTTATCGGACTTGCGACGGCCGAGGCGGAAACCGGCTGTTCTCCGCCTATAGATGAACTGGCCTGGCGTCCGGGGTGCTGTAACTGAATGAACATTTTAGCGCCGTATTTATGAACAGTGTCCATGAGCCTGGTGAGTCCCTGAATATCCCCCGGGTTCCTGGCCGCCAGTTGGCACGGTTCAGAAGCCCCGGCGCCATCCATCACCCGGCACACCCCACTGATTATTAGACCGACTCCACCGCGCGCCCTAGCCTCGTAGAAAGCGATTAGGTCGTCATTTACGCCACCACCCACAACAGCGAGGTTAACTCCCATGGCCGTCATGGCCACTCGATTCTTTATCTCCAACCTGCCGATCCGTACCGGACTGAATAGTCTGTGGAACATCATGGAAACCTCCTTTGCTGTCTACTAAGGACAAAAGGGGGACATTCGTTGCCTCCTCCAGAAGCTGAATTTAAATAAACTGCTGGTCTTGTGCGCCTTCTTGCAAACTTGCCACCTTGTTCAATAGGGAGGCCAACATGAAAAGGAGCGCTCCGTTTATGACCAGGATCCCGGCAACAATAAAACCTGACACAAGGCCAGGCAAAAGCATGGAAACGCCGAATGCCAGCGTCACTGAATTGATTATTGTCTGGGTTCTCCCCAGTTTTCTCACAATTGGATGAACAAGAATCGGGGCCTGCGATCCGCCACCCGGCTCGTCACGTTTCTGAAGAAATTGTCTGAAAAAAAACAGAGACGCTCCCATGATGTTCAGGACACCAAGGAATACCCGGATCATACCTGTGAGTATCCCTGGCACAATACATGACACGACCCCCAACCCGGCGAACACAATGCCTACGATTATTATTCGCCATGATCTGGTATACTGGCCTAGTGGAGTGTCTCCCAAAGCCAGCATCTGGATGGCCATGATGGTCAGCATCAGGCCCAGTTGACCATCAGGTGAGAACGGCAGCATGCCCAGGCTCACAGGAAAGAGTAATAACCCCAAAAGTGTTATGAGAAACCCCAGCAGAATCAGGATTGCAGGCGATAGAGGCAGGCTTGCCTCACGAAACAGGACAAATGATGGCTCGGATTCAGTCCGATTGAAATCCGGAGAAGCTGACGTCGATTCATTCAGTTTATCGCCAGGATATATCCTGCCAACCTTCCAGACACACCAGGACAGATAGAAGAAGCTCATCCCATAGAACATGACAAGGATCGCGGTCCGTGGGTCTGACCTGAGCCCCGAAAAGAGTGTCACCAGACCTGAAAGGATTGTCAATGCGTAAACGAGAGCGCAAGCAAGGGTGAGACTCCTAAGTATTCCTGCCTCCCTCATCCACATCTGCGCCTTTTTTTTGGACAGAAAGAGCTGCAGGAGAAGAACGATACCGCCTGCAAAAAGTATCACTCCTACCAGTGCGCGGACAAAATTGGTCAGATATCCCGGAATGAAGCAAACGCTGATGCCTAAAATGGCCGTCCCAATTCCAACGAGAACGAGAACCCACGATCTTCGAAGGTCGCCAAACGGTGTCTTGCCCATCGTAATCATCTGGAAGGAACAAATGACGAGGAAAAGCCCGTAGGCGCTGTCGGGACTGTATGGCAGGACTCCAGAATAAATCCCGGAAAGCAAAAGGCCAAAGACAAGCCAGAAGATTCCGAAGAT
>CAYYWK010000446.1:0-3319 GCA_964475345.1 uncultured Desulfobulbus sp. | reverse complement strand
GCTCAGCCCGGTGCTTGACGGCTGGTTCAAGCCGCGGCGGTTTGCCCCGCCACTGGGAGGTGGAAAATGAAGGATATACTGACGATTGTAATCCGCTTGACCGTTTCCTGTATCCTCGCTGCGACGGTCATGGGCTCCGCTTTCATCGTGACCAATAAAGCCAAGAAGCATAATGAGCATGTCAACGAGCAGCAGGTCAGGTACGCGCTGCTCGGGTATTCCGCAGAAAAACCGATTCCTGATAGCATGGCGTTACATCAAGTGTACCGGTACATTCTCTCCGACAAACAGGGTCAGTCCATCGGCTATCTGCTGCCCGGCAAGGAGGGTTTGGTCTTCCTCATCCTTGATCTTTCAGGCAAGGTTGTTGAGAACAAAGCCGTCCAGATCGATGAGAGCAAGATCCTGGAGAGGGAAGCACGGGATAAAATAGTGCAGGAAATTGTCGGACCTGGCAAAGAGGCGAAATTTGCCGACCAGATCATCGTCGTCACAAAAGAAGGCAAGCGGATTGCCTACCTCCTCGATGGCAAGTTCACCGGCTTCAAGACCTTTATCGGCGTGATGCTGGCCACCGATCCTCAGTTCACCCTGCTGGGGCTGGAAATTCTCGAGCACGAGGAAGACCCCGGTCTTGGGGCGGAGATCGAGCAGGATTATTTCAGAAACCAGTTCAAAGGCAAGACCTTCGAGCAGCTGAAAGAGCTGGATGTGGTCAAGGAACCATTGCCGGATGACTATTTCCAGGCCCTGGAAGGCAATATTGCTGCCGAAGACGCAGCAAAGATCCTGGCACAGTACAGGGACAAGGATATCTATGCCCTGACCGGCGCCACCATTTCCAGTCGATCGGTCAACACCGGCGTCAAGGGTATTGTCAAGAAATTTGCCTACCGGCTCAACATTCTGGATGCTGCTCTCGCGGATCAGAAGATTGAGGTTGCGTTCTACTTCATTGAGAGGTTGTTCACGTGGCAAACGATAAATCAAGCATGCAGTTGATCGCTCGCGGCATCCTCAGTGAGAATCCCATCTTCAAGCTGGCCCTGTCAATGTGCCCGGCTGTCGGGATTTCCACAACGGTGATGAATGGCATCATGCTGGGGATCGCGGTGCTTTTCGTGCAGGTTTTCTCCAGTGTCACCATATCGCTGTTCAAGAACAAGATCCACCCCCGGATCCGCATCCCTACCTATACCCTGACCATCGCCACCTGGGTTACCGTCATCGATCTGGCCTTGGCGGCCTATCTGCCCGAAGCCTATGCCAAAATGGGGATTTTCGTCAAGCTGATCGTGGCCTTTGCCATCATCACCATGAGGCTGGAAATGTTCGCCTGCAAGGAATCGGCGCAGGATTCCTTCTGGGATGGCCTTGGCATGGGACTCGGCTTTCTCGTTGGTATGGTAGTCATCGGTCTGGTGCGGGAACTGCTCGGATCCGGCGCGATCCTTGGCTATGATGTGCTTGGTTTCAAGCCTCTGCTGTTTTTCATTCTGCCCAGTGCCGGTTTCTTTGTGGTCGGGTTGATGATGGCTTTCTTCAACTGGATTGAGCTTGCCTACAAACAGGCGAAGGGGAAGAAATAATGATACGCAGAATTTCAGCATACTGGACTGCAGTTCTCCTGTTCACCCTGGCTCCGGTATTTCTCCAGGCAGCGGAACTGGCGATCGGGCAGGAGTTCGGGGCAGAGAATGAGATCATCCTCACCTACCACCAGCAGGTGGACAGGGAATTGATGCAGAACGCGGCCACCTACACCGTTTTTGAGGAGTCCGACCCGGATATCCGTCTCGAGGTTGAAAAGGTGACCATCTCAGATGACGGCCGGATCGTGTCTCTGCAGTTTGCCGAACCGTTGAACACGGTCAAGACTCATGTCGTTTCAATCCGCGACGCCGGTGGCGCGGAGGTGGAGAGCCTGAAAGTTGCCAAGTCCTATCTCGGATACCTGCTGTCGATCCTGATTTCCGCACTGCTGGTCAACAATTTCGTTTTTACAAAGTATCTTGGCCTGTGCGTATTCTTCGGCACCTCGAAAAGAAAAACAACCGCCAAGGGCATGGGTGTGGTCTTCACCATCGTCATGGTCGTTTCAGCGTTGATGAGTTGGTTTTTCTACACATTCATCCTTATTCCCTTCGACCTCAACTTTCTGCAGATCGTCGTCTTTATCGGCCTGGTTTCGCTTACCGTGCAGGCGGTGGACACTATCCTCCGCAAGGTCAACCCGGTGCTCTTCAACTCCTTCGGGGTCTACCTGGTGCTGGTTATCGCCAACTGCGTGATCATCGCCGTGCCGCTGATCATGGCCAACAATAATTACAGCGTATTCGAGACCTTTATGCTTGCCCTTGGCGCAGGCGGCGGTTTTCTGCTGGCCTTGTATCTGATGAGCTCGGTGCGGGAGCGGCTGGAACTGGCGAGAATACCCCCGACATTCAAAGGCCTGCCTATCGCGTTTATTGTTGCAGGCCAGTTTGCCATGGCCTTCCTGGGTTTTTCCGGTCTGCAGCTTTTTTGACCGGCGCCCCAAATATTAATAGGTTGGAACTGAGAGTGACACGATTATGGATCCGGCATTGATAAAACTGGCAATTGGCGGTGTTGTGCTTTTAGGGTGTATCGGCCTGTTTTTTGGTATCGGCCTTGCCATCGCTGCCCACAAATTCGCGGTTGAAACCAACCCGTTGATCGAGGAAGTGCTTGAATCTCTGCCTCTGGCGCAGTGCGGGGGATGCGGCTACCCGGGGTGTGAGGGATATGCCATTGCTGTTGTCACCGACCCTGATGTCCCACCGAATCTCTGCTTTCCGGGCAAGGAGAAGGTGGCGGCGGTGGTTGCCGAACTGACCGGCAAGAAACTGACAGCGGTGGAGGATCAGATCGCCGTTATCCGGTGTTCGCGGATAGAAGGCCAGGTCGCCAAGAAACATCAGTACATTGGCTTTTCCACGTGCACCGCGGCCAATCTTGCCTTTGGCGGTTCTTCGAATTGCCAGTATGCCTGTATCGGGCTGGGGGAGTGCGCGACCGTCTGCCCGTTCGGGGCGATCACGATGATCGATGAATTTCCGATCGTCGATCCGGACAAATGCGTCAGCTGCGGCGCCTGTGTCCGGGCTTGCCCTAAAAAGATCATCGAGATACAGACCCTGAAGGCGCGGGTATATGTTCCCTGTTCAACGCTGGATGCCGGTAACAAGGTCAAGGCGGTATGCCAGGTTGGCTGTATCTGCTGCAAGCTCTGCGTCAAGGCATGCCCGGCCGGGGCTGTAACCTATGAAAGCAACAAGGTCAAGATCGACCACAAGGC
>CAYYWK010000445.1:0-3326 GCA_964475345.1 uncultured Desulfobulbus sp. | reverse complement strand
GTTGCCGGTCTCGACGAGGCGATGCGGCGGATCAAAGAATACGCCGCTCCCCTCAACGCCATCCGCCATACCGGCTGGAAAACACCCTGCATCACAACCGCCCGCTGCAGCGACTGCAGAAGCCCCGACCGGATATGCAATGTCTGGACGATCACCGAGAAATCCTACCCGAAGAGCAGGATCACGGTGATTCTCATCAACCAGGATCTCGGTCTGTAGAGGGACCGGCAGGGCGGCCAGGCCGCCCGTCTTCCGTCCCGGGGATTACTGATAGGTCAGGTCACGATGTCTCAGCCAGCCGGCGGCATGCCGGCCGGCTGGATCGTGATGGGTCCAGTGGAGGACGCCGCCCTTGGAGTTCCACTCGTATTCGCCGAAAAAGGCCACCTCGTCGCCGATCGCCAGCATCTCGACGCGCGGCGCCAGATCGATGTTGTGGGCCACCAGCAGGGTCTGGCCGGAGGCCAGCCTGAGGACGAAGCGCTGGTGCTTGCTGCCCTTGTTGTCGTCGGGCAGGATCATTGTCACCACGCCCCGTCCCTCGACCTGCAGGTTGCTGAGCTTCTCGGCGAAGGCCCTTTCCAGCAGTGCGTCTGCCGCCTGCTGCTGCGTCGACTGGTGGGGCGGCGGGGCAACCGAGCGGCGGTACTGGCTGTAGAAGGTGTAGCCGGCCAGGATGACGGCCAGGCAGATATAGAGCGCGATCCTCCTCATGCCAGTCTCCTCCTGATCTCCTCCTGATCCATGGCGGCCCTGACAATCCTGTACAGCTCCTTGTAGTGTGCGCGGTTGCGGCTGCGCGCGTACTGGAAGGCGGCCTTGCGGGCCGCCTGCTCGTCGAAGGCTGGATAACGGCCGAGCACATCGGCAATCACTGCGCTCTTCCAATCGGGTTCCCACTGCTGCTGCAATCTGCGGCATTCCTCGAAATCGGCGATCGCCTCGTTGACGATCGCATCGCGCTGGCGCTCCGCCTCGTGCAGCAGCTGGTCGGCCTTCTGCTGCGACCCTTTGCGCTGCTGGAGATAATCATAGATGGCGTCCAGGCCTTCTTCCTGCTGCCGCATCAGCTTGGCCAGGTGCTTGATCTGACGCTTGCGGGCCCCGCCCTTGAGATCGCGGATGGTCATGATCTCCCGCTTCATCTCGTCGTTGCCGGGAAAGGTCCTGAGGTCGCTGTTGGTCAGTTCCGCCATTTCGCCAGCGGTGTCCTCGATCCGCTTCAGGCGGCGCTTGACTTCCGAACGGCTGATGATTTCCGTCATGAAGACTCCTTGGTGATGGTTACAGGAATCAGCTAAGGCTCAAGCCGGACCAGCGAAGGATCGTATATCTCCGGCGCCTCGAAACCCAGCAGGTTGCAGATCGTGGCCGCCACATTCGAGAGGCCGGGAGCCTCGCAGCCGCTGGCGACGAAGGTGTTGCAGCCGCTGTAATCCTTGATGACGCAGGGAACGGGATTGAGGGTGTGGGCCACCATGGCCGCCCGCTTGCCCTTCTTCTCGGTCCACATGCAGTCGGCATTGCCATGGTCGGCGGTGACCAGCGCGATGCCGCCGGCCTTTTCGACGGCGGCGAGGATCCGTTTCAGGCAGAGGTCGACGGTCTCGACGGCGATGCGGATTGACAACTCGATGCCGGTATGACCGACCATGTCGCCGTTGGCGAGGTTGAGGCGGATAAACCGGTAGCTTCCCGATACCACCGCCGCGAGCACCCGGTCGGTGATCTCTCCGGCCTTCATCCACGGTTTGAGGTCGAAGGTGATCCGGTCGGACGGCACTTCTTCGTAGGTCTCGAGCTTGTCATCGATATAGCCCGACTTGTTGCCGTTCCAGAAATAGGTGACGTGGCCGAATTTCTGGGTCTCCGAAATCGCGTAGGAGGGTATCCCCGCCGCGCACAGGTACTCGCCGAGAGTGCGGTCGATGGCCGGCGGCTCGACCAGATATTTCTTCGGAATCAGGGCGTCGCCGTCGTACTGCATCATCCCGGCGTAGAGCACGTCGGGCCGGCGGATGCGGTCGAACTCGGCAAAATCGTCCTCCTCGAAGGCCCGCGAGATCTCGATTGCCCGGTCACCCCGAAAGTTGAAGAGGATCACCGCATCGCCGTCCTCGACCGTCCCGACCGGCCGGCCATTTTCGGCGACGACGAAACTGTCCATGTACTGGTCGGTCATCGCCGGGTTCTCGGCGTAATAGGCGGCTACCGCCCCGGAGGCCGAGGAAAACTGCCGCCCGATACCCAGCACATGGGCCTTCCAGCCGTTTTCAACCACCTGCCAGTTGGCATTGTAGCGGTCCATGGTGGTGACCATGCGGCCGCCGCCGGAGGCGATCCGGTAATCGAGGCCGCCCGCCGAGATCGCGGCCAGCTTCTCCTCGAGCGGCACAAGGTACTCGAGGGCGCTTTTTTCACCTACATCGCGGCCATCGAGCAGGGCATGGACCCGCACCCTGGCGATCTTTCCGCCGACGCAGCGGTCGAGCAGGGCATACAGCTGACCGACATGGCTGTGGACGTTGCCGTCGGAGACCATGCCGATGAAGTGAACGGTTCCGCCCTGCCCGGCCCGCGCCAGCATCTCCTGCCAGGCCCGGCCGGCGAAGATCGTCTCGGCGGCGATCGCCTCGTTGACCAGCTTCGCCCCCTGGGCGAAGACCCTGCCTGCCCCGAGGGCGTTATGGCCGACCTCGGAATTGCCCATGTCGCCGTCGGACGGCAGACCGACCGCCCTGCCGTGCGCCTTCAGCCGCAGCATCAGTTTCTCCCCGAACAGGCTGTCGAGAGTCGGGGTGTAGGCAACGTGGACACCGTTGCTGGCATCGTCGGGACCAAGCCCGACGCCATCCATGATCACGACGACGACAGGTCCCGGGGGTGCGGTGTACCCCGGGAGAGGAGCCAGGGTCAGCTTTGTCATTTTTCCTCCTTTCAGGGAATTCCTTTCGGAACGCTGCGAATCTTTCCTATGTAAATCAGGAGCTTTTTATGGTATATTGCACATACTGTCATCACCTGCGGCGAAGCCTGGAGCCGCAGTGCAAGGTACGATATCCCAGGGAAACCTGCAACCGGCGAATTCCTGAGTCAGGTGAATATGAACCGCCAAGCTGCCGACCTGCCGATCCTCGAATTCGCCGCCGCCGTCGAGGACTCGACCCGCTTCACCTCCCTTTTCCAGGGCGGGGTGTCGATGCAGATCGCTCCCGGAATGACCATCGGCTCCTTCCTCGGGGGCTTGCCGGGATTCACTCCCGAGTATGTGGCCGGCGAGGTCCAGACCATTTTCCTCGACGGCACCGCCAGCGACGATCTCGAGA
>CAYYWK010000444.1:0-3333 GCA_964475345.1 uncultured Desulfobulbus sp. | reverse complement strand
CGCCAGGGGCGACGACGTTGCCCACCGATTTCGACATCTTGCGCCCCTGGCCGTCGACGACGTAGCCATGGGTCAAAACCCCGTGATAGGGAGCCCGGCCGCGCGTCCCCACCGAGGTCAGGAGGGCGCTGTGGAACCAGCCGCGATGCTGGTCGCTGCCTTCGAGGTAGAGATCGGCCGGCGACCGCAGTTCCTCCCGTTCTTCGCAGACCGCGGCATGGCTGACCCCGGAGTCGAACCAGACGTCGAGGATGTCCTCCTCCTTGGTGAAATGCGTAGAACCGCACTTGCCGCAGACAACTCCCGGCTCGAGGAAGGCCTCGACCCCGTGCCGGAACCAGGCGTCGGCCCCTTCCTGACGGAAGAGTTCGTCGATCCGCTGCACCAGTTTGTCGCTTCTGACGATCTCGCCGCAGTCGGAACAACTGACGATGGTGATCGGCACCCCCCAGCTGCGCTGGCGGGAAAGGCACCAGTCCGGCCGGCCCTCGATCATTGCATAGATCCGCTGCATGCCCCAGGCCGGGGTCCAGACAACCTTCTTGATGTTGTCCAGCGACCTGGCGCGCAGATCGTTGATCTCCATCGAGATGAACCACTGCGGCGTCGCCCGGAACATCACCGGCTTCTTGCAGCGCCAGCAGTGCGGGTAGCTGTGGTTGATGTCGCTCTGGTGGATCAGCACCCCGAGGTTGCGCATGTCCTGGTTGATGATCGTGTTGACCGCCGGGATCTGCTGGCCTGCGTAGGGGCCGGCCTCCGAGGTGTAGACGCCCTCGTTGTCCACCGGCGAGAAGATGTCGAGCCCGTAGCGCAGGCCGGTCTGGTAGTCGTCGGCGCCGTGTCCCGGCGCGGTGTGGACGCAACCGGTGCCCGCATCAGTGGTGACGTAGTCGGCCAGCACCATGAGCGAATCGCGGTCGAGGAAGGGATGGCGGCAGCGGCGTCTGTCAAGGCCCTGGGCCGAGATGGTGCCGGCGATCTCGTAGCGCTCGATGCCGATCTCGGCCATGAACGGCGCAACACGGTCCCGGGCGAGGATCCAGGTCTCTTCTTCGACCCTGACCGCCGCATAGACGAACTCGGGATGGAAGGCCACGGCCAGGTTGGCAGGCAGGGTCCAGGGGGTGGTCGTCCAGATGACGACTGCGACAGTGCCGGTCAGCGCCGGGCTGATGTCGGACAGGTCGTCGACCACCGGGAACTTGACGTAGACCGACGGCGAGCGGTGGTCGTGATACTCGACCTCGGCTTCGGCCAGGGCGGTGGTGCAGGTGGCGCACCAGTAGACCGGCTTCTTGTTCCTGATCACCGAACCGGACAGCAGAAAACGGTTGAACTCGCGGGCGATGGTCGCTTCGTAGGCGTAATCCATGGTCAGGTAGGGTTTGTCCCAGTCGCCCAGCACCCCCAGCCGCTTGAACTCAGCCTTCTGGGTCTTGATCCATTTCTCGGCATACTTGCGGCAGGCGCTGCGTTTCGACAACTTCGGAATGGTCTTCTTCTTCTCGCCCAGTTCCAGGTCGACATTGTGCTCGATCGGCAGGCCATGGCAATCCCAGCCGGGGATGTACGGGGCATTGAAGCCGGCCATCCGCCGCGACCTGAGGATGACATCCTTGAGGATCTTGTTGAAGGCAGTGCCGAGATGGATATGGCCATTGGCATAGGGGGGGCCGTCGTGCAGCACGTAGAGCGGTTTGCCGGCGGCATGCCCTTGCAGCTGGGCGTAGAGATCTTCCTTGTCCCAGCGCTTGAGGTACACGGGTTCGCGCTGGGTGAGGTTGGCTTTCATGCTGAAGGCGGTCTGGGGCAGATTGAGTGTCGCCCGGTAATCCATGCTGGTCTCCTTTATCGCACGTGCGGCGGCTTATGCCGACACGCTGCATGTCATGATCCTGCAGTCCGTCATCGACAACGGATTGAGGAGGAATCTGCTGATCCGAAACTGACAAATGTACCAACTGAACATGACAATGCAAGGCAAAATCCGGAAATTCCTCCACCGTCTTGAGACACGGGCGTTTTTCCCCTGAACCGGAGGCCGAAGGGGGGCGGAAAAACCTTTAAATTTGACATAAATTCCCGAGTTTATTAAAGTGCCAACAAATTGCTCCCGGACAGCATCGCCCGGCACGGCCTCCAGCGACAGGAACGTATGACGATACAGCACTCCGGCACCAACACGATGATCGAGATGATCAAGGTCTCCAAGATCTATCCTCCCGATGTCACTGCACTTTCTGATATCTCGGTGACCATCGCCCGGGGTGAGATGTTCTTCCTCATCGGCATGAGCGGGGCGGGCAAGACAACCCTGCTCAAGCTCATCTGCAGCATGGAATCACCGACCAACGGCCTCATCGAGGTTGCCGGCAAACCGGTCCACACCCTCCGGGGCACTACACTTGCCCGCCTGCGCCAGAAAATCGGTGTCGCCTACCAGGATTTCAAGCTCCTCGAAGACCGCACCGCCGCCGAGAATATCGCCATCTCGATGGAGGTCTCGTACAAGAAACCCGGCATCATCCGCAAGCGCGTCGTCGATCTGCTCGACCAGCTCGGCCTCGCCGACAAGCACGACACCATCACCGGCGAACTGTCGCGCGGCGAGCAACAGCGGGTGACCCTGGCACGGGCGGTGGCGAACTCGCCGACCCTGATCCTTGTTGACGAACCAACCGGCAACCTCGACGCGATTACCACCGAACGGGTGATGAAACTGCTGAACAAGTGCAATAATTCCGGTGCCACCATCGTCATCGCCACCCATGACAGCTCCATCTACCGCAACTCACCGCATCGGGTCATGGAGCTGCGGAAAGGAAGGGTCCATGCCATGAGCGGAGGCTTAATCCCATGAATTTCTGGTTCACCGTCTTGCGCCAGGTCGGCAGAAACCTGCGGCAGACCTGGCCCTCGCAGCTGATGACCCTGCTTACCGTCTCCCTTTCGGTACTGATCTTCGCATTTTTCTACCTGGTCTACACCAATATGCTGACTATCGGCGACAAACTCGGCGACGACCTCAGCCTCATCGTCTACCTTGAGGAAGAGCCTGGACCCGAGATGCAGGAGCAGCTTCGCCGCAAGATCACCAACTTCGACGATGTCGAGGCCATCCACTTCATCTCCAAGGCAGAGGCTTACGACCGCTTTACCCGGCAGATGGCCCAGAACAGGGATGTCCTGGAAGACCTGCCCAAGGATTTCCTGCCAGCCTCGATCGAGGTCGTGCCGTTGAAAACACTGCGCGGCCTGAACCAGATCAAGCTCTTCTCCGACTACCTGGCAAAACTTCCCGGCACCCTCAAGGTCCAGTACGGCAAGGAC
>CAYYWK010000443.1:0-3356 GCA_964475345.1 uncultured Desulfobulbus sp. | reverse complement strand
AGAAGGGCTGTAATGTGATCCGGGAGAGAGATGTACGTGGAATGCCATTTCGGTAACTGACGCGACAACGATCCTGATCACGCCAGATTCGTTCTGAATTTCATCATTGGAATCAGATATTTAAAAAAATTCACACAGCAGCCCATTGTGGAATATGCTTTGCAAAAGAAGAATCAAATCGCACACCCGGAACCAACCTCAAAGCCCCTCACGACCACATGATCTCAGCTACTTCCTCAGCGCTTTCTGCCCTCTCGGCATTCAGCACCAGTCTTCAATCAAACGCCAATAACATTGCCAATGCACAAACCGATGGTTACACAGCAACCAGAGTGACGCTGGCGGCAACGGCGCGGGGAGGGGTGATTCCCGAGGTCGACAGACCTGCCGCAACGTGGCCCTTGCTGCAGGGAGATCCCACAGAAGGATCTGAGCCGGTTGAGCTCTCGAATGTCGAACTGGGCAGGGAAATTCCCGAAATGATTCTGAACAGCCGGTATTATCAGGCGAACCTCAAGACGGCACAGCAGGAAAACGACATGCTCGACAGTCTCCTCGACTTGAAGATCTGAGAATTCATGGCATACTGCCGTTGAAACCCCTGAGCGGGCAACTCCCGCACAGGGGTTTCGTCTTTTTGCAGTACTGCTTGCCTAGAACGACGATCAGGGCGTGAAACTCATTATAGAGAGTGGCATCACGGGGCAGATGCCGCTCGAACTCTTCCTGCACTTCGTGATAATCCGTTTCCTCAGCCACCATGCCATGCCGGGAAAATACCCTATGGGTATAAGCGTCAACGACAAACACCGGATGCCCCCCGGCATAGAGCAGGATCGAGTCGGCTGTCTCCGGGCCAACTCCCTTGACCGAGAGGAGATTCTCCCGGGCCCTGCCGGTTTCATCCGCCAGCAGCAATCCGAGCTGGCCGTCATACTTATGCCTGATCATCTGCAGCAGATTCTGCAACCGCCTGGCCTTGATATTGTAATACCCCGAAGGGCGGATATATTCCGCCAGCGCAGAGACCGGCAAATCGGCCAGCGCGTTGAATTCGAGAAGACCGGCCGATTTCAGGCCGGATATCGCCGTCGTGACATTGGCCCAGTTGGTGTTCTGGGTGAGGACGGCACCGACTACTATCTCGATCTCAGTCTCACCCGGCCACCACCCCTGCGGACCAAAGTGCTTTAACACCAGGGAATAGGCCTCCAGAAAGGCGTTGCTGCCAGCCATGCCTGACTCAACCCTCACGAGGACAATGGTTCACTTACGCAATCACCGAGGCAGATACCGATCTCACGGGCTGTCAGGACCTTGTCATCATCAAGATTGACCTTTTTCCTGCTCTTGATCGCCTCTGCAATCGGCACGGCTATCATCCGCGAACCGCTCAGGGCTACCATATGGTCAAAGGTCTTTTCTTCGATGAGGCGGACGGCCGCCGCTCCGAATCGCAGGGCCAGCAACCGGTCGAATGTCGTCGGCGTCCCTCCCCGCTGCAGATGGCCGAGCACCAGTGACCGGGTGTCCTTGTCTGTTCTTTGCCGTATCTCGTTGGCCACCCACTCCCCGACTCCCCCCAGGATTACCTCTTCACGACCGAGCTCGCCGGTTCCCTTATTGAAGGCCTTTCCATCGGCAGTCACCGCTCCTTCCGCCACCACCACGATGGCATACTGCTTGTCATGGAGGGCATTGTCGGCGATCTTGTCACAGACCTGCTCGATATCAAAAGGAATCTCCGGAATCAGGATGACATCGGCGCCACCGGAAATACCCGAATACAAGGCAATCCAGCCGGAATCCCGCCCCATTACCTCGACCACCATCACCCGGTCATGAGATTTGGCGGTTGAATGCAGCTTGTCGAGAGCCTCCGTGGCCGTGGCGACGGCGGTATCAAACCCGAAGGTGCGACTGGTGGCCATCAGGTCATTATCGATGGTTTTCGGTACTCCGACGACCGGCATCCCTTTCTGGGCAAAACGATGCGCGATCTCCAGGCTGCCATCGCCACCGATGGCGATGTGGCAGTCAAATTTCATTCTCTGAAAGTTTCTAAGTATTTTGTCAGATATATCAACTATCTGCACCTCTCCGGCAAGGTTTTCCACCGGTTTCGAGAACGGGTTGCCCTTGTTGGTCGACCCGAGAATCGTGCCACCGGTGGCATAGATACCCTCGACATCCTTGAGGGTGAGACGGACCATCTCGTCAATATTCATCAGTCCGCCATAACCGCTGCGGCTGCCGTATACCTCCCAACCCCGGCGGTAGCATGAATGAACCACCGCATATATTACCGCATTCAACCCTGGGGCATCACCGCCGCCAGTAGAAATGACAATCTTTTTCATTCTAACTCCACGAATTGAAGGTCCTGGTACGCAATGATGCCGGCAGCCATATGTTTTCCCTTTGTAATGATTCAAACTTTATCATTCGTCTTTTTCGCAAGGCAAGGAAAAACCGTTCCTTCAGTATGCTTTTCCTTGCCATCTGCAGTAAATTCCTTTATCGATGGCTGGCGAGTCATAGGAATTTTTCAGAAGCACATGATTGACTTCTGCAAAGTGTCAACTTATTTTGGTTGAAACGGCAACCGCTCCTTCTGGACGGCCTAATGAAAATTGCAGACAATCCCTTTAGCCATAGATGACAAGGAGGCTCATACATGTCTGAATTCAGCGTCACAACACTGGCAGTAGAAAAACTCAAAGAGTACATGGAACAGAACAATATAGATTCTGCCCTTCGTGTAGCCCTGATGCAGGGTGGCTGAGCAGGCCCCTCCTTGGGACTGGCTCTGGATGAGCCAAAAACAAATGACAAAGTATACGAGAATGATACGCTTAAGTTCCTGGTTGAGGAAGGCCTTTTGCGCACATGCGGCTCAATCAAGGTGGATTTCATTGATGCAGGTCCCCGCTCCGGCTTCGGGATATCCTCCGCCAATCCGATTGGCGGCGGGGGGTGCAGTTCTGGCTCCTGCAGTTCAGGAAGTTGTGGTTGATCGTTGACAAGAAACAGCCCATCAAACAGATCGACAAATATTCCGATTATATTTTTTTCAAGACCATCATCAAAAGGCGACTTCTAACATGAGATGTCGCCTTTTTTTTTGCCGCTATCTCGACCTTCCTGCCGTGTCATTTTCTTGACTCTTCTCAGCCCAGTCCTTAGTTTGTCCTTGATAGAAACACATACTGCAGATGCTCTGCAGAGGCAAAGGATACAGAATTGGAGGAAGACATGCAGTTTGACAAATTCACGCTGAAAAGCCAGGAGGCCATCCAGGCGGCCCAGCAGCTAGCCCAGGACAACTCCAACCAGGAAATCCACCCCGCCCACCT
>CAYYWK010000442.1:0-3360 GCA_964475345.1 uncultured Desulfobulbus sp. | reverse complement strand
ATTCCTTCACACACAGGCCCCGGGCATGCTCTATGCTCGGGGCCTGTTCCGTTGCTGTCCTGTTCAATCACGTCCACCAGATCATCCGTTTTGCCGGATTTCCCACGATGTCGAAGGAATCTCCAGATTCCCTGAGAACCGCATCAAGATCCTCCACAGAAAAATCGAACCCATCTGCCTGTGCCTGGACGATAAAATCCTCCTTGGTTTTCAGTGCATCGTATTTCATTCTGATTTTCGCATCCTTCCCGCCCGCTATCAGTAAATTTTCGACATTCGACTTTGACATACCTTCTTCCTCCATTGTTGTTGGCGTAATTGTACTTTCAATACATTTTTGTAGTTTTCTAGTCTGCACTCCTCTATCCTGTCCCCTAAACTTCTCCCTCTTTCAACTCGACTGCAATGTGATGTCTGATATAACAAACTAATATTTAATTATTTTCACTTTCTCAGATACCAACACCTCGTGCACCCATCCGACATGCTTTTCCTCTGGTGCCGCCTGTTCACAAGATAGAAGCAAGAATTGCGCCACAATCTTCACCAACACCATTATCACTCTTTTTCTTGCGTCTCTAACAGCTCTATATGATAACGTTTTTTTCTATTTCCTTACGGTGTACACTTTCAGTTGATAATCACCACCCATTCTGCAAAAATGAAACATGCCTGCGCCACATCAGATTCAAGCCGAATCAAGTTATGGGTGTCAATTTTCCCGGTATCTGCAAGAGGCGATTTGCAAGGGATCTAGGAATCAAGACCGGAATGGAACTCAAAGAGGCTGTACTGCTGTGATCCGCACTTCCCATACAATCGGCCTGTTCGTCGTCCTTTTCTGCTTCGTCTTCCTGTGCATTGCTGTCATTGCCATGCGATTTCAGGCTGTATCCGACCAGAACCAGTTACACGTTCACGCATCGATCGTTGCCGATGACGTCTGGGCGGTAAACCCTGCTGGGGCGAACCCGTATCTCCAACTTGCGATGAAGGTGAACTCCTACAAGTCGCTTGTCATTACACAAGAAGGCGGAGGCCCCTTTACCCATCTCACAAGCCCTCCACTCTCCAGATTTGAAAACTTTCTCTATAAACTCAAACTCATCTGGCTGAAGGACATTTCATCGGATATCACGTTCAACGACCAGAAAATCGGCACCATCCATGTCGAAAAATATGTGAAGGTTGTCTATCCATTGACCAACTATCTTGTGCTCATGCTGCTAGTCGTGTTGACTGGAGTCTTTATTTTCTACCTTTACTCAAACAGGAAACACCTCGAGTTGCAGGTGCAAGAACGAACGAAAAACCTGCAGGAGAGCGAGAAAAAATTCCACGATCTGATAAATTTGCTGCCTGAAATGGTATGGGAGGTCGACCGGGCAGGCCACATCATATACGCCAATCAAATTGCGGTGAACAGGCTCGGGACTGCCGACAATCAGCAGACTCCCAAAAGCTGGTTTGATTGCGTAAGCCCCGATCAACATCCAGCCGTTGAAGAATATTTTCATCAGATACTCAAGGGGATTGATCCAGGTCTGAAGGAATTCCGACTTGTCGACACCGCATATGGAGATTTTCCCGCGCTCCTGCGCTCTTCCGCTATCCTCCACAATGAGCATGTTGTAGGTGCACGAATTATCGCCATCGATATCAGCGAACGTCAGACTTTTGAGGAGAAGCTGCGGCGAGGTCAGAAAATGAAGGCCATTGGGCTGATGGCTGGAGGCGTGGCCCACGATCTTAACAATATCCTTTCAGGAATTGTCAACTATCCCGAGCTGATGCTGCTGGATCTTCCGGAAACCAGCCCGTTGCGCCGCCCTCTGGAGGCCATCCGTAAATCCGGCATCCAGGCCGCCGAGGTCGTTTCTGACCTTCTCACCGTCGCCAGGGGTGTTGCCGCCGTCAAGGTGGTCGTCGACCCACGGATTCTCATTCATGAATACCTCGACTCACCCGAATTTCTCCAGCTGAGCGCGTACAATCCCCATCTTTCTGTCAAAACAGAATTTACCAGGAATATCTCCCCGATATCATGCTCGCCAGTCCATGTTAAAAAATGTCTGATGAATCTGGTAACAAATGCGGCAGAAGCCATGAATGGCGAAGGAATCATCACCATTTCCGCAATCAGCAGTTCTATCGCAGACAGGGGAAGCGATGCCCATTCACCCCGTCCAGGAGAGTATACCGTAATCACTGTAAAGGACACTGGTCCCGGGATTCAACCAACCGATCTGAAACATATTTTTGAACCATTCTACACCAAGAAGACTATGGGAAGAAGTGGGACCGGCCTTGGTCTGGCCGTCGTCTGGAATACCATGACAGATCATGATGGCACGGTGACTGTCAAGAGCAGCGCCCATGGGACTGTTTTTTCGCTGTACTTCCCGGGAACGCGTGAAAACTTCACCGCAGAAAGGAAACCGCTCAATCTCGCGACAATTCGCGGCAAAGGGGAAAGCATCCTGGTGGTAGACGATGAACAGCAGCAACGTGAAATCACAGCGCAGTTGCTCACCAATCTCGGTTACACCGCCACCACCGCAGCGTCAGGGGAAGAGGCCATCGCCATCCTTGAGAATTCCGCGATGGATCTCGTCATTCTCGATATGATCATGTCACCCGGAATCAACGGAAAAGAGACGTATGAGAAGATCATTGCCGTCCATCCAAAACAGAAAGCGATCATTTCAAGCGGTTTTTCCAAGAACACAGAAGTCAAGGCCGCACAGCGCCTTGGGGCGGGGGGATTCATTTGCAAGCCGTTTACAATGGAACAGCTTGGCAGAGCAGTCTATGACGAACTGCACACCTGACAGTGCAATCCTGGCACCTAGGCCTGGCACCACCGTGCACTCAACGTTTTGGGAGATAACCATGTTTTCAATCATCGGTAAGTTATCCGGTATCGCGGCTGCCATTGCGGTCTTCCTCCTGTGCGCGGGACCTTCAATGGCAAAGGATTCAATCACCTGGATGGAAGCGACGGCACCACCCTTCTTCATCCATGATGGCCCCTACAAGGGCCAAGGGTACGAAGACCTGGTCACCGACATTCTGATCGAACATCTGCCGCACTACCAGCATAAACGGACCATAGCCAACATCACCCGGCACTACAAAGAGTTCGAGCAGGGTCATGATGTCTGCAATGTCGGCCTCTACAAAACTCCGGAACGGGAAAAATTCATGTATTTCTCGATTCCCAGTTTTTTTACCTATCCGACCGTGCTGATTATCGACAAATCGAAATGGGCCGCCTTCGGAAACACCAAGATAGTCAAACTCGCTGACATCCTCAAATCCGACAAGCTGATCATCGGACGTGGCGAGAACCGCTCCTAT
>CAYYWK010000441.1:0-3362 GCA_964475345.1 uncultured Desulfobulbus sp. | reverse complement strand
GAGCGGCCTGCAGCAGCAGCAGCTTGCCGATATACCCAGCCAGGGGCGGCATACCGGCAACGGCTACCGCAGCCAGGAAGAAGAGACCGCCAGACAGGTTGCCCGGGGATGGTGCGGAGCTATCCAGCCCATCTCCCGCCGTACCGCGCCGGGCTGCTATCAGATCGGACAGCAGAAACAGCCCACCGGTAACCAGGGTGGTGTGGGGAAGGTAGAAGAGGGCGGCGGTGAGGCCCGGCACGTTGAACATGGCAACGCCCGCAAGTAAGGTTCCCACCGAAAGTATCACCAGATAGGCTATCAGCACCGTCAGGCGACGGGAGCCCAGCACCCCGATGGCTCCAGCACCGATACTCAGCAGGGCGACAACCGGCAACACTGCCGACACCTCGGGAAATCGTGCCGCTGCCGGCAGGATCAGCGTGAAGGTTCGGAGAATGGCATAGACCCCGACCTTGGTCATGATTGCAAACAACGCAGCCACCGGGGCGGTGCCGGAGCTGTAGAGGGCCGGCAGCCAGAGATGCAGGGGCAAAACCGCCGCTTTAAGGGCGAAGACTGTCAGCAGCAGCAGGGCCGCCACCCGCAGCAGAGTCTGCTGCTCCACGGGCGCGGAGGCCGCGAAGACGGCCAGGTCGGCCATGTTGAGGGTGCCGGCGATCCCGTAGAGGGCGCCGATGGCGACCAGAAACAGGCTCGAGCCGATCAGGTTGAGCACGACATACTGCAGTCCGGCGCGGACACGCTCGCGGCCGCCGCCGTGAAGCGCCAGTCCGTAGGAGGCGATCAGCATGACCTCGAAGAAGACGAAGAGGTTGAACAGGTCGCCGGTCAGGAAGGCGCCGTTGATGCCGAAGAGCTGCAGGGGGAAAAGCACGTGAAAATTCTCCCCACGCCGGTCGTCGCCTGCAGTGGCGGCGAGCAGCGCCGGCAGGGCCAGTGCGGCGGTGAGCACCAGCAGCATGGCGCTCAGACGGTCGAGGAAGAGGCTGATGCCGAAGGGGGCCGGCCAGTCCCCCAGCTGGTAGACCAGCATTTCCCCGTCGGCGGCCTTTCCCATGAGCAGAAGTGCCACCGGCAGCAGGGTGGCGGTCGTCAACAGGGAGACCAGACGCTGAGGGCCGGGACCGCGCCTGACCAGCAGAAGATTGGCCATTCCTGCCGCCAGCGGCAGGAGCAGGGGCACCATTATCCAATGGTTCATCGCCCTTCTCCCTCGCCATCGACGTGGTCGTTGCCCAGCTCACCACGGGCCCGCAGGGCCAGGGCCACCATAAAGGCCGTCATGCCGAAGCCGATGACTATGGCGGTCAGCACCAGGGCCTGGGGCAAAGGATCGGCGGTGACTGCAGTACCGCCCGCCAGCGGCGGGGCGCCTGTTCTCAGGCGGCCGGTGAAGAACAGGAAGAGGTTGACACCATAGGACATCAGCGCCAGACCAATCGTCACCGGGAAGGTTCTGGCCCGCATGACCAGGTAGGCGCCACAGGAAAAGAGAGCGGCGATGACCAAAGAGGCGAGGACTTCCATCAGGTGCGCCTCCCCGTCTCAACACAGCGCCTGCTCAACAGGCCGAGGGTGGCGAGGATCAGCATCACCACCCCGACCACCGTCAGGTAGACCCCCAGATCAAAAAGCATCGCCGTGGCCAGTTCAATCTCCCCGATTAAGGGCAGGTGATAATGAGCGAAGGCGGAAGTCAGGAAGGGCCGGCGAAAAAGCCAGCTGCCGAGGCCAGTTGCGGTGGCGAGCAGGACACCCCAGGCAATCACCTTATGAAAATGCTGGTGCCATTGCATCTGGGTCCAGGCGATACCGCTGGCCATGTACTGTAGGATCAGGGCGATGGCGGTGATCAGACCGGCTATGAAACCGCCGCCAGGCGCATTGTGCCCGCGGAGAAAAAAATAGATCGACACCATCAGGGCCAGCGGCAGCAGGAAGCGAGTGATCTGGGTGAGGACCAGGGAGTGGCGCACCACCGTCCAGATGGGCCTGATACCGTGCAGGGTGCCGGGTTGCAGGCAGAGCCGGTCGAGCAGGGCGTAGATGCCGATCGCGGCGATCGCCAGCACGGTTATCTCGCCAAGGGTGTCGAACCCGCGGAAATCAACGAGAATGACATTCACGACATTGGCCCCGCCGCCGCCAGGCAGACTGTTGGCCATGAAATAGTCAGCGATGGTGCTGTAAGGCCGGGTCAGGACGCCCCAGGTCACCAGGCCGCAGCCGCAGCCGATGCCCAGGGCCAACACCAGGTCGCGGCCACGGCGCCAGCCCGGTGATTCCGGCGGGTCCTGCTGGGGCAGGAAATACAGGGCGAGCAGCAGCAGCAGGATGGTGACCACCTCCACCGCCAGCTGGGTCAAAGCCAGGTCCGGGGCGGAAAAGCGGACAAAGGTCAGGACCGCCAGCAGGCCCACGACGCTGAGGGTGATCAGCGCAGCCAACCGCTGCCGGTGAAAGATTACGGTGGCCGTGGCCGCCATCATCATCAGCACCGCCCCGATCAGGGTGACAGGGTCAGTGCCGGTCAGCGGCTGGCCACCGTTGAGAGTCGAATCGCCGCTTGCCATCGGCAGGAAGATGGCAGAAGCGGTGACCGTGAGCAACAGCACAACCTGTCGCTGCAGTGCACCGTTATCAATGGTCTCATAGGCAATCCGCGCCCCACCGATCAGGCCTTCGACGGTCCGCCGGTAGACGAGATGGGCCTCAATCCCCCAGAACAGTCGGTCGTGCAGGGCAAAAAGCCGGAAACGTTGACTGTAGAGGAGGATACCGCCGACCATGGCGATCAGGCTCATCGCAAAGGGGGCGTTGAAACCATGCCAGACCGCCAGGTCATAGGCCGGCAACTGTCCATTGAGCACGGCGCTGGAGGCCAGGGCCAGGAAAGGTGCCACCGTCAGCGTGGGAAAGATCCCGACCACCAGGCACTGACCGACCAGAATCGCCACCGGCAGGATCATGTACCGGGGGGCCTCGTGGGGCGGATACTTCGGCAGATTGACCGGTTCACCGTTGAAAAAGACATCGTGGATGAAGCGTGACGAATAGGCCACCGCCAGAATGCCGGCGATCGTCGCCGCCACCGGCAGCAGCCACGAGAGGGGACCAAGAGCTGGCAGGTGGAAGGTTTCGGCGAAGAACATCTCTTTGGACATGAAGCCGTTGAGCAGCGGTACCCCGGCCATCGCCGCAGCGGCCACCATCGCCAGGGTTCCCGAGACCGGCATGTACTTCCACAGGCCATTGATCCTTCTCATGTCCCGGGTGCCTGTCTCGTGGTCGATGATGCCCGCGGCCATGAACAGCGAAGCCTTGAAGGTTGCGTGGTTGATGACATGGAAGATCCCGGC
>CAYYWK010000440.1:0-3373 GCA_964475345.1 uncultured Desulfobulbus sp. | reverse complement strand
CCGGGCCGGGCTCCCGGCACTCCTGGTGCCGACGGTGGTCCAGGGCGTCAACGACGGTCAGCTCTGGGAAATCGCCCGTTTCGGCATGGACCGGCTGCCGTTGGTCCGCGGCGTGCATTTCCAGCCGCTCTCCCTCTTCGGCCGCTTTCCTGCGGACATGGCCGCCTCCCGGGTCACCCTGCCCGAGATCATGACCGGGCTGCAGGAGCAGAGCGGCGGCCTGCTCCAGACCGGCGACTTCCGCCCGCCCGGTTGCGAGCATGCCCTCTGCTCGTTCAATGCCCGTTACTACCTCGACCCCTCCGGAATCCCCAGAAAGCTCGGCGGCAACGGGACCTGCGACTGCCTGCCGCAGCCTGCCGAGGAAGGGGCCAACACCTCCATCGCCGTCACCGCCCGGCAGTGGGGGAGTATCCCGCCGCCGCTGCCGATGGTGAACCGCCCGCAGGACGATCTGGATCTCTTCCTCGAACGGGCGCGGACCCACACCTTCTCGATCACCGCGATGGCCTTCCAGGACGCCTGGAACCTCAACCTCGAACGCCTGCAGGGCTGCTGCATCCACGTCGCCCCGCCGGAGGGCGGGCTGATCCCCTTCTGCGCCTACAACCTGACGGCCAATAACGGCAGGCCGCTGCACCGGAGGCTGCGATGAAACGGACCCCGGTCGATGCCCTGACCGCCCGTCGCCTGGGACTGCCCCCCTCCTTCACCGGTAAGACCCTGCAGCAGGCCCAGATGGATCTGCTCCGCAGGACGGTGCGCCTGGCGAAAGAACAGAGCCCCTTCTACAGGGAGAGTCTCCACGCTATCGATCCCGACCGGCTGACCACACCGGCCGATCTGAGCCGGCTGCCGCTCTTGACCGCAGCCGACATCACCGCCGACCCCTCAGCGCTCCTCTGTGTTTCCCAATCCCAGGTGGCGCGGATCGTCACGCTGGCAACCTCGGGCAGCACCGGACACCCGAAGCGGATCTTTTTCACCGCCGACGACCTGCAGGCCACCCTCGATTTTTTCCACGAAGGCATGCTCAGCCTGATTTCGCCGGAAGACCGCGTCCTGGTCCTGCTCCCCGCAAGCCAGCCCGACAGCGTCGGCGACCTGCTGGTGCGGGCCCTTTCCGGGCAGGGAATACACGCTGCGGCGCTCTGGCCGCCGCCTGCGGCACCGCTTCTTTCCGCCGAGGCGGATCGCCGGGCCGCTTCCTGCGTCGTCGGCCTGCCGCTGCATCTGCTGGCCCTGGCCGAGGCCCTGCCGCCGGGACACGCCGTCCGCAGCATGCTGCTCTGCTCGGATTATGCCCCGCTGCCGGTCCGCCGGCGCATCGAACAGGCCTGCGGCTGCGCGACCTTCCTGCATTACGGGGCCACCGAAACCGGCCTCGGGGGCGGCGTCGAGTGCGATGTCCACCAGGGCTGCCACCTTCGGGAATCCGACCTGCTGGTGGAGATCATCGATCCTGAGAGCGCACTGCCCCTCCCCGACGGGGAGATGGGAGAGATCGTGATCACCACCATCGCCCGGCGGGGGATGCCGCTGCTCCGCTATCGGACCGGCGACCTGGCCAGGCTGGACAGAAGGCCCTGCCCCTGCGGTGGAATCACCGCCCGCCTCGACGATATCCGCGGGCGGTCCCGGGGCAACCGGCTGGCCGGCGGGCAGGAGCTGTTCAGCCAGGATCTCGACGAGGCCCTGTTCGGGGCGGGATCGGTCAGCGATTTCCGGGCGACGCTGTCTCCCGGCGCTCCGGAGAGGCTCTCCATTGAATACATGGCCGGCAACGGGTATCCTGCCGAAGAGGACATCCTCCTCGCGCTGCGGGCGCTGCCGGTCATCCGCCAGGCCATGCGTGAAGGCCTGCTGGAGATCGGCCCCGTTCAGCCGGTCTCGTCCTTTGACGTCAACCATACCGTCAAACGATCCATCCGCGATCTACGAAAATAAAGGAATGTTCATGCGATCGATACTCAGTCACCTCTGCACCCTCCTGGAAGAAGGCCAAACCGCGGTTCTTGCCAGCATTGTCGACAGCACCGGCTCTGCCCCGCGCAGCCACGGCACCAGGATGCTCTACTGCCATGACGGACGGCTGCTCGGCACCATCGGCGGCGGCGAACTCGAAGGGAAGTGCATCGCCCGGGCACGGGAGATGCTGGCCGGCGGGACGGATTACGATCTGCTGCGCTTTGCCCTGAACGCCGGGGAGGCGGCGGCGGTGGGGATGATCTGCGGCGGCAATGTTCTGGTCCTGCTGCAGCGGCTGGCGCCGGAGGCGGGGGCCACCGCCTTTTTCCAGGGACTGCGGCAGGCCTTCGCAGCGGGGGCGGCACCGCTGCTGTTGACCCTGATGCCTCAGGAAGGCGCCCCCCGACTGCTGGTCCATGTCCCCGGCGATGCCGCCGCCCCCGACCTGGTCCCGGAACTCCGCGACGAGGTGCTGCGCCGCATCGGTAGAAGCGATTTGCCCTACACCGTGACGTCGGCCTTCGGCACCCTCCATGCCGAACCGCTGGTCCGGCCCCTCCGGCTCCATCTCGCCGGGGCGGGCCATGTCGCCCTGGCGACGGCGCATATGGCCGGTTTTCTCGGTTACGAGGTCGTGGTCATCGACGACCGCCCCGAGTTCGCCAGCCGGGAACGTTTCCCGCAGGCCAGCGAGGTGCGGGTCAGCCCGTTTGCCAACTGCCTGGGGCAACTGACCGCCGGCGACTACGTGGTGATCGTCACCCGGGGGCATCTCCACGACCAGGAGGTCCTGGCCCAGGCCCTGCGCACCGGCGCCGGCTACATCGGCATGATCGGCAGCCGCCGCAAACGCGACGCCATTTACACCGCCCTGCGGCAGCAGGGGGTCTCCGAAAGCGACCTGGGTCGGGTCCACAGCCCGATCGGCCTGCCCATCGGCGGCGAGAGCCCCGAGGAAATAGCCCTCAGCATCATGGCCGAGATCCAGCAGTACCGATACCGGCAGACGGTATGAGAATCGCGGCGGTCATCCTGGCGGCCGGCCTGTCGTCGCGGATGGGGGCCTGCAAACCGCTGCTGACCCTTGGCGGACGCAGTCTGCTCGGGCACTGCCAGACCCTCTTTGCCGGGTGCGGGATCACCGACCTGCTGGCGGTGGTCGGCCACCGGGCGGAGGAGGTCGGGGCGGAATGCGCCTGTCTCGGCCTGCCTGCGGTTGCAAACCCCGACTACCGCTCCGGCATGTTCTCCTCGGTCTGGAGGGCGGTTTCCGCGCTGCCAGCCGATATCGACGCCTTCTTCATGCTGCCGGTGGATATCCCGCTGATCCGCCCGGCGTCGGTCCGCAGTCTGCTGGAGGCCTTCACTCCCGGCAGCCACACCGCCTTGTTCCCGACTTTCGCCG
>CAYYWK010000439.1:0-3381 GCA_964475345.1 uncultured Desulfobulbus sp. | reverse complement strand
CCGTGCGCCAGGTTGTGCGCCTCCAGCGTCAACTCCTGGCGCAGCCGCCAGCCGCCCGCTTGCTCGTCCAGTTTAACATCACGCTCTTCTGCCACGAGCAGCGGATCTGGGCCTTCCTGGGCCTGGGCGGACGCCAGGAGCAGGATACTCGCCAGCAGGGTGAAGAGAAGCGCGTGCATGTTCATGAGGCCTTTTCCCGTCTATGTGGAGAAAAAGAGATGGGAGAAGGCGGTTCCCATCATCCGGACATGTTCAGTCGTCAACCGATGCTGAGGAGCGCTTCGCCCGCTTGCACGGTTTCTCCCACCGAGACATGAATGGTCTGCACGGTGCCTGAGCAGGGCGATTTGACCTCCGATTCCATCTTCATCGCCTCGAGGATCAGCAGCGGCTGATCCTTGACGATCCTGCTGCCCACGGACACCATGATCTTGACGATCATACCCGGTGTGGGTGCGTCGATCTCCGTCCCAGGGGCATCGCCTGACGACGGGGAGACCGGCGATGGCGGCGCGGCGGCAACAGCTGCCGGAGCGGCCTGAATGCCGCCGGCTTCGTTGACGGTCACCGAATAGGGCCGGTCGTTGACGGTTATCGTGTAGCTGCGTGGGCCCAGAGCTTGCGCAGGCTTGACTGTCGGTGCGGGCTGTTCGTCTTTTTTGGCGGCTGCCGGCGGCTGATCGGTGATTTTGCGGATATTGACGGTGGCCTTGCCGAGGAGGAAATCGAGCCCCTTCTGCTCGCAGCTGGCGATGATGAAGATATTCTCGTCGTTGACCGGCAGTTTGTTGTCCTCAAGAGTTTTCACTGCCTTGGGGATGCCCGGCTCGAGGATGTCGAGAGGGTCGGCGGTGAAAACCGGTTTGCCGAGTTGCTCGGAGGCCAGGCGGATGATCTCCGGATCTGCGGGCACCGGGGTGCGTCCGAAATAGCCGAGGACCATGTTGCCGTAGTTCGGGTTGATCTTCTTCCATTTGCCCTGGGTGACGTTGAGATAGGCCTGCTGGAAGTAGAACTGCGAGACCGGGGTTACCGAGGAGCCGAAACCGCCGAGCCTGACCACGTCGGACATCTCCTTGATGACCTGGGGAAAGAGGTGCAGCGTGCCTGTGTCGCGCATCATCATGGTGTTGGCGGTCAGGGCGCCGCCGGGCATCGGCGACAGGGTGACGGCAGGTGAGACCATCTTGGCTTCGGGCGGGAAGAAGTACTCCTTCATTGCCTGTTCGAAGACCTCCGAAGCGGCAAGGACCTTCTCGTAGTCGAGGTCCAGTGTGAAGTCGGTGCCTTTCAGGGCATGCATCATCGACAGGATGTCGGGCTGGCAGGTGCCGCCGCTGACCGGGCTCTTGGCGAGATCGATCCCGTCCGCCCCGCCTTCGATGGCGGCAAGATTCTGGGCGATACCGAGCCCTGCGGTATCATGGGTATGGTACCAGAGAATCGTTTCGGCTGGCACCGTCTGGCGGGCGAGTTTCAGGGTTTTGTAAACTTTCCGCGGGTTGGCGGTGCCTGTTGCGTCCTTGAAGCAGATCGAGTGGAAGGGGATGCCGGCGTCGAGGATCTGGCGGAGGCGGTCGATGTAGAATTCAGGGGTATGGGCGCCGGTGCAGCCCGGCGGCAGGTCCATCATGGTGACGCAGATCTGGTGCTTGAGGCCATGGTGGGCGATGCGTTCGCCGGAATATTCGAGGTTGCGGACGTCGTTGAGGGCATCGAAGTTGCGGATTGTGCTGATGCCGTGCTTTTTGAACATCTTGGCGTGCAGATCGATGATATCGCGCGGGCACTGACTGAGCGCGACGACATTGATGCCGCGGGCCAGCGTCTGGAGGTCGACATCCGGACCGACTTCGGCCCGGAAGCGGTCCATCATGTCGAACGCCGATTCACCGCAATAAAAGAACAGACTCTGGAATCGGGCTCCACCGCCGGCCTCGATCTGGGTTACGCCGGCCTCGACCGTGGCCTTCACCGCACCGATAAAATCATCTGTCAGGACCCGGGCACCGAAGACCGACTGAAAACCGTCGCGAAAGGATGTATCCAGAAATCTGATGATTTTCCTGCCCACTGTCTTCTCCTTGTGCTGTTGATGAAATCTGCGGCAGACGCTTTGCAGAGAATGACTATGCCTGCAGCTGAAAGCGTTCTTCCTCATAGGCGGCGACAGCCGCAGTGATGACCGCAATGTCGATGCCGCTGTCCTCGCTGCCCTCGGGCTTTGCCTGCTGGGCCCGAATCCTGAGATCCTTCGCCTGTTTGATAGCCTCGAGTTCGCGTCGGGAGGATTCGCGGGTGAGCGAGGCGACCCATTGAATGAGCAGTATCATCAGGGACAGGAACAGCATGACCACACCCATGCCGATGAATGCCAGTTTGAATCCTTCGAAGATCATGATTTTTCGGGGTGTATGATTGGTGAACGAAAAGCGGGGTAAGCCCTTACTGCAGTGTACAAAAAAAGTTGTAAGAATACTTATCAGTTATGTTGTAAAGAAAAAGCAACGCAAGTGAATACCCGTGCTGCTGCTTGGCGGGGAGCGCTCGCCTGCCGGTGCCAGGGATTGCTGTCGGTGATGAACGGGGAAGAGGGGTCGGGAGTGTTGCAGACCCGGCTATTCCTCGTAGACAGCGTATTCGGTTATGGTGCCTGTCAACCTGTCGATTTCGCGCTGAACTCCGATCCGTTGCTCATTGTTCAGCCAGGCATTCCAGTCGGCCAGGGTGCGCCAGGTGCTGATGACCATGCATTCGTCCTGGACATCCAGCCTTCTCAAGGTCTCGCCGTAGATATACCCCGGTTGGCTCAGGGTGAGGCTTCTGAGCTTTTTCAGGAGAGCGGACAAGGCGATGACGTTTTCAGGTGTGACCTTGCGTTTGATGAAGATCTTGACGGCCATGGCTGTGCTCCTCGTGGGGTTGGCGGAAAACATCCTTTCAAACAGAGCGCCGTGCCGCCCGGGGCGCCAGCGTCCGGTCGGGCGTGTTGCGGGCAGGGTGCTCGCCGGTATAAAGAGATGGCGCTCTCCCTGTATTTACGGTATTGGTTTCATGGGTTTTTGTAAAGGAATTCTGCCAGACCGGTGTCTGGCCCAAGACAATCAACAGGAACGTCGTCATGACCAACACGATACCCCTGCGGGAGAGGATCATTGTCGCCCTGGACGTTGAGACCCCCGAACTGGCCAGGGAAATGGTGAAGAAATGCGAATCCCGTAGCGGCTTCTTCAAGGTCGGCTTGCAGCTGTTCATGGCCGGCTGGTTCGAAACGGTCGACTGGCTGGTTGACCGCGGCCACAAGGTGATGCTCGACCTGAAATTTTTCGACATCCCGGAAACAGTCCGGCTGGCGGTGGAGCAGGTCAATCGCCGGGGGGT
>CAYYWK010000438.1:0-3412 GCA_964475345.1 uncultured Desulfobulbus sp. | reverse complement strand
GGCAAGTTTCACCAGTTTTGTCCGGGCCGATGAGGGGCAGGATCAGGTCAGCGTGCTCGATGAAGACGCCCAGGCCCAGCTGCTGGCCCACAACGTGCTCAATGCGTTCCAGGCCAGACTCAAGGTGTCTCCGGTGCGCAACAGCGAACTCATTGAGATCACCTTTGAAACCCCTGATCCCGCTCTGACCGCTGCCATCACCAACATGGCCATGGATGAATTCATCCAGATGCACATGGACACCAACCTGGATGCCTCGAAAACGGCCGGTCAGTTTCTCGACAAGCAGATCCGGGCAGCCCAGATCAAGCTTGAGGAATCGGAACTGCAGCTCAACGAGTTCGGCAAGAAGCTCGGCATCGTCTCGCTCAACCCGGACCATAACCTGGTCATCAAACAGCTCGAAGAGGTCAACGCCTCGCTGGCAAAGGCCTCTTCGGAGCGGATTGCCAAGGAAGCGATGTTCAAACAGAACATGCAGCTTGACGAGAAAACGCTCGAGCAGGTGGTCAACAATGAACTGATCCAGAACCTCAAGAACCAGTATTCGACCCTCGAGGCAGAGTATCGGGACCTCTCGGTCACCTTCAAGCCGGGCTACCCGAAAATGCAGCAGTTGAAGGCCAAGATGGATGAGGTTGCCGGCCGCATTGAAAAGGAAAAACAGCAGATCATCAATTCGATCAGGAACAACTACGAAACGGCCCTGAAGACCGAGCAGTATCTGCAGGCAAGTGCCGAAACCCAGAAGAAGAAGGCGTTGGAACTGGAAGAAAAGGCGACCCAGTACAAGATTCTCGAGCGCGAGGTCGAGACCAATAAATCAATCTACCAGAGCCTGTTGCAGCGATCCAAGGAGATCGAGGCGACCGTCGGCGCAGCCGTCACCAATATCCAGATCATCGACCGTGCTACTCCTCCCCTCTACCCGTTCAAGCCGAAAGTCGCCCTTAACCTCCTGCTGGCCCTTATTCTGGGGACGCTGCTCGGCATTGGCATGGCGTTCACCCTCGAATATTTTGACAATACCATCAAGAACCCCGACGAACTGGCCGACCGCTTCCAGATCCCGGTCCTGGGCTTGATTCCCTTTGACAAGGAAGTCGTTGATGACCGGCGCAAAATGGCTCTGCGATATTTCGCCGATCCCAGGTCCCCTGTTGCCGAGGCCATCCGGACGACGATGACCTCGGTCCGCCTGTCGGTAGCTGACGACCCGCCAAAAACCATCCTTATCACAAGTATCCTCCCGGGTGCCGGCAAGAGTTCCATCTCCAGCAACGCGGCGTTTTCATACCTGGCTGAAGAAGAGAGCTGCTTGATCATTGATGTCGATCTGCGCAAACCCAGTCTGCATAAAATTTTCCATACTTCAAGAAAGAAGGCCGGGCTGAGCAGTGTGCTGAGCGGCATGGCCAAGCTCGCAGATGTTATTACCCAGACAGAATATCCCGGGCTGGATTTTATCCCGAGCGGTCCGCTGCCGCCAAATCCGGCAGAGCTGCTCAGTTCAAAAAGGATGCGGCAACTCCTTTCCGTCGTCGCCGGAAGGTATGACCGGATCATTCTGGATGGCCCACCTTACCAAGGTTTTGCTGAGATTCTGGTCCTTTCTCATATGGTTGACGGGGTCATCCTCATTTCCGTTGAAGGCGACACCCCGCGTGAAGGCGTCAAGCATTTCCGAAAATCCGTGGTCAATGTCGGCGGCCGGATACTTGGCACGATCATCAACAAGAGCGGCAGAAAGAAAGGATTCAACTCATACGGCAGTTACAAATACTATTCCTACAACTACAGCTATGGTGAGGAGAACGCCAACCGATCGTGAACGCCGTTCCGTCTCACATCCGGCACTGGTCGATGCGGACCGGGGCGTTTCTGGTGCTGCTGGCCCTTGCCGCCCTGCACCTGCGGGTTGCCATGCAGGAGCAGGCTGAATACAGCGGGACCGGAGCTTCTGAGGCGATGATCCTTCATCTGCGCAGCCCGTTCCTGCTGACCTGGCACGCCAGGCGTCTGCATCTGTTGCAGGGGAGATCGGCCGAGGCCGAGGCGCTGTTCCAGAAGGCTTTGTCACAGAGTCCGTATTTCATCCCGGCATGGCTCGGCCTGGCCGAGATGAAGAACGATCGTGGGAGCAAGGCCGAAAGCAGGGCGATACTCGACTATGTCGATCAGCTCAGCAGCGGCGTAAACCGCTGGCGTTGGGAAAAAGCCCTGCTCACCTACCAGATGGGAAGGTATGAGATATTGGAGAAGGATCTTTCCTGGATCATCGAGAATATCCCGGGCGCATCGCGGCAGGCGGCCCTGAAAATGTCCTTCTCGCTCTGGCCGGAGCCCATGGAGCTGCTGAGGCGCATTGGTCCGCACAACATTGTCCACCTGTTCAATCACGCATCCCAGATCAAAAGCACCGAAACGGCACTGGCGTACTGGCCGCAGATCGAACAGATGGGAGTCGCTGCCCATCGCAAGGAGGTCCTCGTCTTCCTCAATGCTCTGATCGCAGGTGAAGAACTGACCCAGGCCGCATCGATCTGGAAGATGTACTTCAATGACGGGTCGCTCCTTTATAACGGCAGTTTTCAGCAGGAACCCACCCACGCAGCTTTTGACTGGCGGGTGGGCAAACCAAAGGGAAGTACCTGGCGGGTCGAGTCCTTCGCCGGCAAAGAGAACTTCCGGGCCATGCGCCTGCATTTTTCCGGTACGGAAAATATCAGCTACCATCACTTGTCGCAGCTTGTGCCGATACGGCCCGGCCGGAAATATCAGCTTACGGGGCAGATCAGGACAACCAGCCTGACCACGGACCAGCGGCCATACTTCGAGGTCAGCGGCTTTCAGTGCGCTATGCCTCCGTCCAGATCCGAGATGGTAGATGAAAGTCAGCCATGGACGGCATTTGCCCTTGCGTTTGACGTTACCGAAGATTGCCAGGCGGTCCAGGTGCGAGTGCGGCGAGACCCGAGCAAACGCCTCGACAATCTGCTGGCCGGTGACCTCTGGTTGAGAGACCTGGCGATCGAGGAGACCGGTGAGCATTTTTCCATTCTGGATGCGGGCAGGTGATGCGCAACGCTGACAAGGACAATATCCACCGGCTGCTCAAACGTCTTGGCCGGGATTATTCCACCGAAAGCCATATCACGTTTGTGGCCGAGAATGCCGGCCTTCTCCAATCCTGCCGCAACGTGCTCGCCGCAGAACGCGAAGGAAGTCAGGAAACGATCGACTGGCTCAGGGACGCATGTGCCGAGAACGGAGTTGCCTATCCGCATTGTCTTAAGGAGATCGGCGGGATATTGCAGCTGTTTCAGCCCGGAGTCGATCAGGAACAGCACTACGCCGAGCTTGGTCTCACCTCCGGTGCCTCGGATGAAGCGGTCAAACGGGCCTATCGCCG
>CAYYWK010000437.1:0-3415 GCA_964475345.1 uncultured Desulfobulbus sp. | reverse complement strand
GTGCGGGAGGAATACGACATGGTCATCCTCTCCATCGGCTTCGAACCGCGGGAAGGCGCCGCCGAATTCGCGCAGACCTTCGGCATCGAGACCGACGGCTACGGCTTCGCCCGGACCTCGAAACTGGCGCCGGTGGCCACCAGCCGACCAGGTATATTTGTCGACGGCACAGACCAGGGTCCCAAGTATATCCCAGAAACGGTCATTCAGGGCAGCGGCTCGGCGGCCAAGGCCATGGCCCTGCTCGGTGAAAGCCGGGGGACCGAGATCGAGGCGGTGGTCCTGCCCGACGAGCGCGACATCACCGGCGAGGAGCCGCGGGTGGGGGTCATCGTCTGTCACTGCGGGATCAACATCGCCGGCACCGTCGACGTCCACAAGGTTGCCGAGGTGGCCAGCCACCAGCCTGGCGTCACCCACGCCGAAACCATCATTTACGCCTGTGCCCCTGACGGGCAGCAGAAGATCCGCGACCTGATCAAGGAGAAGGGGCTGAACCGGGTGGTGGTCGCCTCCTGCACCCCGCGCACCCATGCGCCGCTCTTTCAGGACACCATCCGCGAGGTCGGTCTCAACAAATTCCTTTTCGAACTGGCCGACATCCGCGAGCAGTGCTCCTGGTGCCATATGAACGACAAGGAGAGGGCCACCAGCAAGGCGATCGAGATCGTCAACATGAACGTGGCCAAAACCCGGCTGCTGCAGCCGGTCAGCTCCAATTCGGTGGGGGTGAATCATGCGGCGCTGGTCATCGGCGGCGGCGTGGCTGGCATGACCGCAGCGATGTCGCTGGCCGACCAGGGGTACGGCGTTCACCTCGTCGAGCGCGACGACGCCCTGGGAGGACTGCTCGGCAAGGTGCGGCGCAACCTCGAGGGCGACGATGTCCAGGCCTATCTCGGACAGCTTCGGGAGAAAATCGCCGCAGACCAGCGGATCACTGTCCATCTCGGCACCTCCGTCGATCATACCGAAGGGTTCGTCGGCAATTTCAAGACCACCCTCAAGGACGGTGCAGCCTTTGATCATGGCGCGATTGTCCTGGCCAGCGGCGGTGCCGAATACGTGCCGAGCGAATACGGCTACGGCAGTTCGCCGAACATCATGACCCAGCGCGAACTGGAGTCGTGGCTGGCTGACAATGCGCCGAAGGCCGCCGACCGTTTCGTGATGATCCAGTGTGTCGGTTCCCGCGAAGAGCCAGCCAACTACTGTTCGCGAATCTGCTGCCAGGATGCCCTGAAGAACAGCATCGCCATCAAGGAGCGGCAACCTGAGGCCCAGGTGGTGGTTCTTTACCGCGATCTGCGGGCCTACGGCCTGAAGGAGGATTTTTACAAGAAGGCCCGTGATCTCGGCGTCCTGTTCTTCCTCTATGTCCCCGAGCAGAAGCCGGAGGTGACGCCGGACGGCAGCGGTTTCAAAGTACGGCTCGACGGCAAGGTGCTGGGCGGCGAGATGGAGATCGAGGCCGACTACCTGGTGCTGTCGACCGGCCTGAGGCCACAGGAGGACGCCCAGCAGCTTTCCCAGGCATACAAGGTTACCCGCAATGCCGACGGCTATTTCATGGAGGCCCACGTCAAGCTGCGACCGGTGGATTTTCCCCGTGAGGGCCTGTTCCTGGCCGGCCTGGCCCACGCCCCGAAGAACCTCGAGGAGACCATCAGTCAGGCACTGGCCGCCGCCGGCAGGGCCGGCACCCTGCTTTCTCGGGAAAGCCTGACGGTCTCCGGGATCATCGCCAAGCACAACCGCGATATATGCATGTCCTGCCTGGCCTGTTTCCGGGTCTGCCCCTTCGGCTCGCCGTTCATCGACGAGGACGGCCGGGTCAGCCACAACGAGGTCAAGTGCGCCGGCTGCGGCATCTGCGCCGGCATCTGTCCGGCCAAGGCCTTCCAGGTGAACTGTTTCCGTGACGAGCAGATCCTGGCGATGATCGATTCCGTGACCGCAAACGACTAACGCTAACAGGAAGGATGAGCAATGACCGCTGATGCTGAAAAAATCGAGGAACGGCACGGCCCGGAAATACCATGTGAAATCCCCGCGGGCTGGGAGGCGAACATCATCGCCTTTGCCTGTCATTACTGCGCCTTTGCCGCCGCCGACCTGGCCGGGGTGATGCGGCTGTCCTATTCGCCAAACACCAAGGTGATCCGGCTGCCCTGCACCGGTAAACTGGACCATATCTATGTCCTGCGGGCCTTCGAGCGGGGTGTTGACGGCGTCTTTGTCGCCGGCTGACTTGAGGGTCAGTGCCATTTCCTGGAAGGAAATATGAACGCGGCAAAACGGGTGAAGCGTCTGCAGGGTCTGCTTGAGAAGGTCGGAGTCGACCCCGGGCGGCTGCACTTCTACAACCTCTCGGCAGCCATGGGGCCGCGCTGGGCGGAGATCTGCAACGAGTTCACCGAAAAGGTCAAAAAACTGGGACCTTCGCCCATCTGGCTGGCGCTGCAGAAAAAGAAGGAGACGAACAAACATGACGAGTAGCGGTGCCGCTCCGGCACTCCGCCGATCCTGCGTGTCTAACGAACAAGGAGTCGAGAAACCATGATAGTGGGAGAACAGAAACCGCTCGAAGAGATCTGGGAAATGGTCAAGCGGCACCGGCAGCTGACCGTGTTCGGCTGCAATACCTGTGTCGCCGTATGCCACCAGGGAGGGAACAAGGAGGCCGGGATACTCGCCTCGCTGCTCAGGATGAAGGCCACCCAGGAAGGGGTGGAGATGGAAATTGTCGATGGCGGCATCGAGCGGCAGTGCGAGCATGATTTCTTCGAGTCGGCCGCCGACCTGCTCGGCAAATCCGAGGCGGTGCTGAGTCTTGCCTGCGGCATCGGCGTCCAGTTCGTGGCCATGAAATACGGGGCGACGCCGGTGTACCCGGCGTTGAACACCACCTTCCTGGGCGATGTTCTCGCCGTCGGCATCTTCACCGAAAAGTGCCAGGCCTGCGGGGACTGCATCCTCGGCCTGACCGGCGGCGTCTGTCCGGTCAGCCGTTGCTGCAAGCGGCTGATGAACGGGCCCTGCGGCGGCTCGTCGAACGGCAAGTGCGAGATTTCCAAGGAGATCGACTGCGCCTGGCAGCTGATCGTCGACCGCCTCGAGGCCCTCGGACGCCTGGAAGACTACGAGAAGATTCCTCCCCTGAAGAACTGGTCGAAGGATAGGGCCGGCGGACCCCGGTCATTCAAACTGGAGGGCATCTAACCGTGGAACTGAAAACGAACAGCAGACTGGAAAAGGTCCTGAAAAGTGGTCAGCTTGCCGTCACCAGCGAATGCGGTCCGCCCCGGTCGAGCGCCCCGGTAGGGATCTTCATGTAGGGCAACCTCATCAAGAATCTGGTCGACTGCATCATCATCACCGCCTACCAGACGTCGGTGACCCGGCTCTGCAGCCT
>CAYYWK010000436.1:0-3432 GCA_964475345.1 uncultured Desulfobulbus sp. | reverse complement strand
GCTGACCCGGCCCTGCGCCGCCTTGACCGCCCTCGCCGGTATCGGCACGGCGAAGGACCGGGTCACCCGCGGCGGTTAGGCCGTCACCCGAAACGGCCGGATACTGGAGTCCCGGGCCATCGACAGCGCCTTCGTGCCGGCCTCGACGATCAAACTGGTCACCTGCCTGGCGGCGCTGGAGACCCTCGGCCGCGACTACCGCTATATCACCGATTTTTTCGTCAGGGACGCCACCCTCTTCATCAGGGGCTCCGGCGACCCGACTCTGACCAGCGGGACGGTGGCCGCCATCGCCGCCGAGCTGGCGCGCCGCGGCCTGCAGCGGGTGGACGGCATCGTCCTCGACGATGCGCTCTTTTCCCTGGAAGGCAAGGCCGACGGGGCGGAAGACTCGGCCAACGCCTACGATACCGCCAACGGGGCGCTGGCCGTCAACTACAACGCCGTGCCGCTCACGGTGACGGACAAGGGCCGGATCGTCTCCGGCGAGGAGGAGACACCGCTGCTGCCGATCATGAAGGAGATCGGCAGGCGGCTGGAGCCCGGCACCCACCGCGTCAACCCGGCCGCCTTTCTCCGTGGCGGGGGGATCTCGCCGACCCTGCGCTATGCCGGCGAGCTGTTCAGGGCGATGCTGCAGAGGCAGGGCATCAAGGTGCGCGGCCCGATCTCCGCCGGCAGGGCGCCGGCAGGTCTGCGGCCGTTCTATAGCCATGCGGCGGAGACGAGCCTCGAGGAGATGGTGCGTTCCTGCCTCCACTACTCCAACAACTTCCTCGCCAACCAGCTCTTTCTGACCGCCGGCGCGGTCAGTCTCGGCTGGCCGGCCAGCTGGGACAAGGGGCGGCAGGCGATGCAGGCCTATGTCGCCGCCACCTGGCCGCAGCACCGGGAAAGCATCGTCGTGGCCGAGGGATCGGGCCTGTCGCGGCGGACCAGAATCACCCCGAAGGCGATGCTGGCTGTGCTCGACAGCTTCCGACCCTACAGCGGCCTGCTCAGGGAGAAAAACGGCGTCCCGCTGAAATCGGGATCGCTGTCGGGCGTCCACTGCTACGCCGGCTACCTCGGCAGCGGGGACGATCTCGACCCCTTCGTCATCCTCCTCAACCAGCCGGACAATACCCGCGACCGGCTGCTGGATCGGCTGCGGCTGGTGCATGGCGCGGCGCAATAACACAGCATCCGCCGCAAGCGCAGGAGATCGTCGCAGAATCCCCCTGTCCCTTCACATGCACCCATGCAGGCATCCGGAGCAATCCCGTTGCAGCTTCTCCGCCTCGCCCACATCCAGCGTCATGCCAGCGCAGGCGGACATCCAGGGCAATTCAGTTTGTGGAGTGCAATCTGCACCGGAACAACAGAAAACAACTTATGCAGGGCATGTTTTCCACTTTCAAGTAACAGTCGGCTCGATCACCCAAGCGCATCGAGAGGACTGGCCACTGGATTGCGAAAATCCTTCACCACATGGGTATAGATCATGGTAGTCTCGATCCTGGCATGGCCGAGATACTCCTGGATCTGACGGATGTCGACACCACCCAGCAGCAGATGGGTAGCAAAGGAATGGCGCAGGGTATGCACCGAGGCATGCTTGTGGACGCCCGCCTTGCGGATGGCAGTCTTCAGCGCCCGCTGAAGAGAGGAATCAGACACGTGATGGCGACGGACGATACCGCTGAGCGGATCGACAGCCAGCGCTGCCGATGGGAACAGGTACTGCCATGCTTTCTCTCTGGCAGCGCCGGGGTATTTCACAACCAGTGCATCCGGCAGCCAGACGGCGCCATGGCCTGCGGCAAGATCCTTGTCGTGTAATGCATACACCCGCGCAATATGCGAACGCAATTCCTCGACCAAGGAGGAAGCCAGCAGGGTCGTGCGATCCTTGCCGCCCTTGCCGTCGCGGACATGGATCAACTGCTGATCGAAATCGATATCCTTGATCCGCAACCTCGCACCTTCGCTGACACGCAGACCGCCACCATAGATGAGCCTCAGGATCAGACCGGCCGTTCCGGAAACCAGCTTGAGTATTTCACGCACCTCCCCGACGGAAAACACCACCGGCAGAGTCTGCCGGGGCTTTGCCCGAACCGTGTTTTTCATGTCGCCAAGATCAATGTGGATGACCATCCGAAAAAACGTGAGCAGACTGTTGAATGCCTGATTCTGCGTCGAAGCGGAAACGCGCCGATTGATTGCCAGATACGCAAGGAAGTCACGGACAAGGTCGGGGGAATACGGTGTTTCCCCGGCATCTCCTCTTGTGTCACAGTATCGATGAAACGACTCCAACCAGCCGATATACGTCGTTTCCGTCCGATACGAATAGTTCCGCAGCCGCAATCCCTCTTTGAAAAGCTGCTTCGCTGTTTTTCTATCAAGTCCCTCAGAACCACCTGAAGTATCTGCATCCTTTGCCCGGTTGGGCGATACACAAGGTTTCAGAAAATTGAGGAAATAGATTCGGACAGCATTTTCGGCCTGCCTGACCTGCCAATCCTCGTATCGTTCGATTTTCAATGAACGAAGGAAAAGAGGCAGCTGTTCCGACCAACTGAGCGACCCTTTCAGATTCGTGCGGAAGTCGAAAAACCTTTTCGCCCACATGACCATGTACTTTTCCTTGCCGGCCTGAACAAAATTGCTCCCAAGCAAAAACTGCGCAAAATCAGCACAATTGAACGTATCGGAATTACATGAATTACAGTCTTCCATTGCAATATTTTCCCTTTTCGTTCACACGCACCATAATACGCGTTATTCCGTAAAATGCCTCAAATCCTGACATGTTTGCCCCTCTGATCCGGATGAAGAAGAGCAATATACGAACACTTTTTCCCCGTTATGCGGCGTCCCTATAATACGGTAATTTCCGCAAATACGTGCACAGACAATCCTAACAAGATTTTCTTGCTACTCTCTGACTACTGAGATAGTATATCTGGAACGTATGGTATTTCTGAAACATGCGTGACATTCGAAATGGTTGCAGGAAGGCAATACCCAAACAATCAAGGGAAAAAACTCCTCCAGAAGAAATTGGCTCCCAACCAACTTTTCGGGAAAAACCTCCCAAAAAACGGCAGCCTGATATTAAACGTTGGCATAAAAAACAAAGATCATTATGAAAGAAGAGTTAGAAAAAATCTTGAGATTGAAATTTGATGAAAGAAATCAAAACATGATCAAAAATTTCACTCAAGAAAAGCAGAAGTTCAACGCGAGAGGTCTTCTAAACTCATCAGGTACTATTGTTGCGATGCATGAGGTTGCAAAGACTGAATTAATTGCGTGTAAAGATGTTATAATTAAAACAGCTTTTGAAGTTCTTCATCATTTGAAAAAAATTCCAAAAACGAACCAAATAGAAATCTGATTACCACTAAAACACAGCCACTGTCGTTTTCCGGTTTGGTAGGACGC
>CAYYWK010000435.1:0-3453 GCA_964475345.1 uncultured Desulfobulbus sp. | reverse complement strand
CCACTTGTTCTGACCCCACTTGTGTCCGCTCAAAAAGACCAAACATGGAAATAGGTCAAAAGGCTTGGCCGCTGTGCCTTGCACTTTAGCTTTGCTCCTCCAGGCCAACGCCGCGCTCGCCGGTCTGGGACTGGCCGGTCCGGAAGGCTGGCGCGGCGGCATCATGGCCCTGATCGGCTGCGACCCCGCCAGCCACTTCTCCAACCTGGCCCACGGCGCCCTCTACTTCCTGCCGATCTACCTGGTGACGATGCTGACCGGCAGTTTCTGGGAGCTGGTCTTCAACCACCTCCGCGGCCACGAATTCTCCGAGGCCTTCCTGGTCACCGGCCTGCTCTTCACCCTGACCCTGCCCGCCACCATCCCGCTCTGGCAGGTGGCGCTCGGCGTCAGCTTCGGCGTGGTCTTCGCCAAGGAGGTCTTCGGTGGGGTCGGCCGCAACTTCATGAACCCGGCCCTGGCCTCGCGGGCCTTCATCTACTTCGCCTACCCGGCCCAGATCACCGGCGACCGGGTCTGGAGCACCGTCGACGGGATCAGCGGGGCGACGCCGCTGGGCATCATGGCCTCGGCCCAGCCTGGGCAGGTCATCCAGTCGCTGGACTGGAGCTGGTCCCAGGCCTTCATCGGCACCATCCCCGGCTCGATGGGCGAGACCTCGACGCTGGCCTGCCTGCTCGGCGCCCTGCTGCTGCTGGTCACCGGCATCGCCTCCTGGCGGGTGATGCTGGCGATGCTGATCGGCGGGGCGGCCTGCGCAACCCTGTTCTGGCTCAACGCCGACGGCCTGCACCCGCTGCGGGAAATCCCGCCGCACTGGCACCTGGTCCTCGGCGGCTTCGCCTTCGGACTGGTCTTCATGGCCACCGACCCGGTCTCCTCGGCCCAGACCGCCGCCGGCCAGTGGCTCTTCGGCCTGCTGGTCGGGGCGCTGTCGATCCTGATCCGGGTCGCCAATCCCGCCTACCCGGAGGGAGTGATGCTGGCGATCCTCTTCGGCAACGTCTTCGCCCCGCTCTTCGACTGGGTCGTCATCGAGGCCAACATCAAGCGCAGGAGGCTCCGCCATGGCTGAGGGACCGCCGCTCAAACCCTTCTATTCGGTGCTGGTGCTGGCGTTTGCCTGTTCGGCCCTGGTGGCCGGCATGGTGGTGGGCCTGAAACCCCTGCAGGAGTCCAACCGCCAGCTCGACCGCAAGAAGAACATCCTCGCCGCCGCCGGGCTCTACCGGCCCGACGCGCCGATCGATCAGCTGTTCTCGGCGATCGAGACCCGCGTCATCGAACTCGAGAGCGGCGAGTTCGTCGATCCCGCCCGGATATCGCCTCAGAACTACGACCAGCTCAAGGCCGCCCTGTCCAGCGAGACCGGTCGCAGCCTGAGCGCCGACCAGGATCCCGCCCGCATCCGCCGGTTGGAGAAATATTCCCTTGTCTACCTGGCGAAACAGGGAGACGAGATCGACCAGGTGATCCTGCCGGTCCGCGGCAAGGGCCTGTGGTCGACCATGTACGCCTACGTCGCCGTCGATGCCGGCGACAGCTCGGTCAGGGGCGTCGCCTTCTACGAGCACGGCGAGACGCCAGGACTGGGCGGCGAGGTGGAAAACAGCCGCTGGCAGGCCCTGTGGCAGGGCAAACGGATCTACACCGGCGAAGGCGATGTCGGCCTCAAGGTGGTCAAGGGCAAGGCGGCGACCGACGGGGCGGAGGCCGCCTTCCAGATCGACGGGCTGTCCGGAGCCACGCTGACCACCCAGGGCGTCGACCGCCTGCTGCATTTCTGGTTCGGCGACGACGGCTTCCGACCGTTCCTCACCCAGCTATCACAGAAGGAAGTGTCCAATGGCTGAGAGCACCAAAGAACTGTTGACCAAATCGATCTTCAAGCGCAATCCCGTCGCCCTGCTGGTCCTCGGCATCTGCTCCTCGCTTGCGGTCACCGGCCAGATGGCGACGGCGCTGGTGATGGCGATCTGCGTGACCCTGGTTACGGCCTTCTCGAGCCTGATCATCAGCATCGTCCGTTTCCAGATCCCGAGCACTGTGCGGATAGGCATCCAGATCACCGTCATCGCCACCCTGGTCATCGTCGTCGACCAGATCCTCAAGGCCTTCTATTTCGACCTCGCCAAGCAACTGTCGATCTACGTCGGCCTGATCATCACCAACTGCATCGTCATGGGCCGGGCCGAGGGATTCGCGATGAGCAACCCGCCGGTCGCCAGCTTCGTGGACGGCATCGGCAACGGCCTCGGCTACGGTTTCATCCTGATCGTCGTCTCGTTCATCCGCGAGTTGTTCGGCTCCGGGAGCCTGTTCGGCATGGAAATCCTGCCGCTGACCAGCAACGGAGGCTGGTACATCCGCAACAGCCTGCTGGTCCTGCCGGCCAGCGCCTTCTTCCTGATCGCCCTGATCATCTGGGTGCTGCGCACCGTCGACCCGAACCAACAGGAGAAGGACTGATGCATTATCTCGATATCATCTTCCGCTCGATTTTCATCGAAAACCTGCCGCTCTCATTCTTCCTCGGGATGTGCACCTTCCTCGCCATCTCCAGGAAGGTCAAGACCGCCTTCGGACTCGGCGCGGCGGTACTGGCGATTCTGATCATCGCCACCCCGATCAACAACCTGATCCTCAACCACCTCCTCAAACCAGGCGCCCTGGCCTGGGCCGGCCAACCCGATCTTGACCTGACCTTCCTCGGCCTGTTGACCTATATCGCCATTATTGCTGCGGTGGTGCAGGTCATGGAAATGGCGATGGACCGCTTTCTGCCCGCCCTGTACAACAGCCTGGGCATCTACCTGCCGCTGTTGACCGTCAACTGCGCGATCTTCGGGGCGGTGCTGTTCATGGTCGAGCGCGACTACACCCTGGGCGAGAGCACCGCCTACGGCATCGGCGCCGGGGCCGGTTTCTTCCTCGCGGTGGTGGCGCTGGCCGGCATCCGCGAGAAACTCGAGTACGCCAACCCGCCGGGCGGGCTGCGCGGCCTCGGTCAGACCTTCATTGTCGCCGGCCTGATGGCGATGGCCTTCATGGGCCTGGCCGGCATGGAACTGTAGCGGAGGCGAGCGCAATGGATACGATCATCTTTGGCGTCGCCACCTTCGTCCTGATCCAGTTCGTGCTGGTCGCCCTCATCGTCCTGGCCAAACGGACGCTGCTGCCGGAAGGCGACCTCTCCATCGTCATCAACGACGACAAACGGCTCACCGTCAAGCCGGGCGGCAAGCTGCTGACCGCGCTGGCCGACCAGGGCATCATCCTCTCCTCAGCCTGCGGCGGCGGCGGCAGCTGCGGCCAGTGCCGCTGCATCGTCCGCGCTGGCGGAGGCGACATCCTGCCCACCGAGCGCTCGAAGATCAGCAACCGCGACGCCAAACGGGGAATGCGGCTCTCGTGCCAGGTGCCTGTCAAGCGCGACATGGCCATCGAGGTGCC
>CAYYWK010000434.1:0-3453 GCA_964475345.1 uncultured Desulfobulbus sp. | reverse complement strand
GCCGGTCCTCGAGTTCAAGGGACTGTATGACAAGAACGGCGACACCGTCATCTGGTACACCGACGACGAGTGCCGGGTGCCGGTGCACATCACCTCGAAGCTGATGATCGGCTCGTTGACCCTGGAGCTGACCAGGTACCAGAACAGGAAATGCCCGCAGTACGACGGGGCGGTGCTGGCCGAAAAGAAGAAACCCGCCAATGCCGCTGCGCCCCCGCAGGCTGGCCGAAAGAAAGAAGAGTAACCGCAAACCCCAGAGAGGACACTGACCATGAAGACCGTTCAGACCACCGACTTCCCCGGACTGACCCTCGTCCATCGCGGCAAGGTACGGGATATGTACAGCCTTCCAGGACATGACGACAAGCTGCTGATGGTGGCCACCGACCGGATCTCCGCCTATGACGTGGTGATGGATGACGCCATTCCCGGCAAGGGCGAGATTCTCACCGGGCTGTCGCTGTTCTGGTTCGACCTGCTGGGTGATATTGTCGAAAACCACCTGATCACCGCCGATGTCGACGCCTACCCGGAGGTCTGCCGGCCTTTTGCCGACGAACTGCGGGGGAGGTCGATGCTGGTGAAGAAGACGCAACCGCTGCCCATCGAGTGCATCGTCAGGGGCTATATCTCCGGGTCGTTCTGGAGCGCCTACACCAGGGACACCACGGTCTGCGGGTTCACGCTGCCTCCGGGCATGCGGGAGTCCGACAGGTTTGCCGAGCCGCTGTTCACCCCTTCGACCAAGGCGGCTCTGGGCACCCATGACGAGAACATTTCGCTGGCGGAGATGGAGAAGATCGTCGGCGCCGCAAGGGCGCGAGAAATCGCGACAATCAGCACCAGCCTGTATAAACGGGCCGCCGATTACGCGCTGACCAGGGGGATCATCATCGCCGACACCAAGTTCGAACTCGGCGAGCGGGATGGCAAGCTGATACTCATCGACGAGGTCCTGACCCCCGACTCGTCGCGGTTCTGGCCCCTCGAGAGGTACACTCCGGGCAAGGGGCAACCGAGCTACGACAAGCAGTTCCTGCGGGATTACCTCTCGTCGCTGACCTGGGACAAGACTCCGCCGCCGCCGCCGCTGCCGGCGGAGATTGTCGAGAAGACCCGTTCCCGGTATCTCGAGGCCCTGCAGCTGCTCACCGGCAGATAGCCCTGTGCGCCTGCCTTAGCTCCGGAAAACGCAGGAGGTCAGGACATGGCGCAGGTCCTCCTCCTGAAAGCGGTACCCGGCATCCAGGAGTTTTGCCGGCATCACCCGGCAGCTGCTCAGCACGGTTTCGTCGGCCATCTCGCCAAAGAGCAGGCGGACGAAGAAGGCAGGGGCGGGGAAGATGGTCGGCTTCTTCAAGACCTCGCCCAGGGTCTTGACAAATGCCCGGTTGGTGGCCGGGGTGGGGGTGACGACATTGAACGGGCCGCTCAGGGAATCGTTGGCGATGACGAAATGGACGATCTCGGAGAGGTCGCGCATTCCGATCCAGCCGATGAACTGATCGCCGCTGCCGATGACTCCGCCGACTCCTGCCCGGAAGGCCGGCAGCATTTTCTGCAGCGCCCCGCCCCGCGGGCTCAGCACCATCCCGAAGCGCAGCATGACCACCCTGATCCCGGCCCTTGCGGCTTTCGCCGCCGTCTCCTCCCACTGCCGGCAGACCTCGGCAAGGAAGCCGGAACCGGCCGGCGACCTCTCGTCGACGACGGCATCACCGCAGTTGCCGTAGTAGCCGGTTGCCGAGGCGCAGATGAAGAGTTTCGGCACCCTGCCGGGCTGGCTGAGGTAGTCCACCAGTTCCCATGTGCCGTCCACCCGGCTCCGCAGAATCCTCTCCTTGCGCGCAGCGTCCCACCTGCCGCTGGCGACGTTTTCCCCGGCCAGGTGGATGACCGCGTCAAAGGGCGACTGGTCTTCAGCTGCTTCCAGGGATTCGGTGTCCCACAGCTTGCCCCAGTTTTTCTCCTTGTGACGGCGCAGCGAGCGGATGGTATGGCCTTTCTTGAACAGCGATTCGACAAGCGTGCTGCCGATCAGCCCCGAAGCTCCGGTGATGAGTATCTTCATGGTTCAGTCCCTTGTTTGTCGTTGTCGAAAAGCTCACGCTGCGATTGCCGGTGCTTCAGGAAAGGCGCCTTGCGGCGGTTGTCGAGCAGGTGCCTGATGGCCATCAGCGGGTGCTGCCAGATCATCCTCGGGCCGGCATGGCGCATGACGGCCCTGACCTGCTCACGGAAACGTGGGGCATAACAGTGCACGGTGCAGTTGCCGCAGGTGGGTTTTCCCTCCTGAAAGGGGCATCCCGCGAGCCTTTTGCCGGCGTATGCGAGCAGATCCCGGCATGCCGGGCAGGGATGCTCGCCCTGATGCCGGGCCCTGCAGTAGATGCCGATCATGGCCTCGATGGTGGCCAGTTCCGATGCCAGGCGGGATGGCAGCCGGTCATGCATCGCTTCGCCCGCCTCCCGCGGTGGCCTGGCGCTCGCGCAGTTTGTTGACGATCTCCTCGCAGACTGCCTCCTGGCCCATGATCGAGGCTGGGATGGTGATGTCGGCATAGCGGCGGTAGAGCCCCAGGCGTTCGTCGAAGAGATCCTGGAAACTCTGGTCGGGCCGCTTGGCCAACCCCCGTGTCTCGTAGTTGCTGATCCTTTTCCCGAGGGTGGGGAGGTCCACGTGGAGAAAGACACAGACGCCGTTGTTCTTCAGGTGCTGCATCGCCCGGTCGCTGTAGGCGGCGCTGCCGCCGGTGGCGATGACATGGTCGCTGCAGTCCACCCCAAGGAGCACCCGCTCTTCGATGTCGCGCAGCACCATATGACCGTCCCTGTTGACGATTTCCTGCAGTGTCCGGTTCTCGGCGAGCTGGATCAGGACGTCGGTGTCGACATAGTTTTTGGCCAGCATCTTGGCCAGGATGATGCCCACCGTGCTCTTTCCCGACCCCGGCATGCCGATCAGGACGATATTGCTTTTCTGCTGGGTCATGGTCACATTTCCCTGTGATGATTGCCTCTTTGCTCAAATCAATGTAAATCGGACTGGGCATTTGGCAACCCGATTTTTCGCAGCCGGCATCCACGGTCAGGGCTACCGGCGCATCGGCGGCATTCCTGGGCCGTCCCCCAGAAAGGATTTGCTCTTTCTTTCCAGCAGTGTGTATAAATACAATCCAGGATGGGGAGACGGATCGCCCTCTGGGCTGTGCCCCCCGGCTCTGTCCCCCGTTCGATATTGCCATGATTCGTGCACGCCCGGATGAGGCGCCGCCCTGTTTCGCCAGCAGTGGAGACAGCGGGCGGTGCCGGTGTCCTCCAGGCGGCAAGGTTCAACCTCAGCCTGATTGAAACGCCATGAATGAAATGTGGAGCAGTTTTCTTGCCTGGTTCGATTCGACCCATCTGCTGCAGCAGGTCACCGAGGTCGACTACATCGGCCTGTTCACCAAC
>CAYYWK010000433.1:0-3498 GCA_964475345.1 uncultured Desulfobulbus sp. | reverse complement strand
CCTGACCGATATCGACAACGGGTTGAATATCCTCAAATACCTCATGGACAGACCGTCCGCTGTCATCCTCAAGCATAACAACCCCTGCGGGGCCGCCTACGGTGACTCCCTTGCCCATGCCTTCAACCGCGCACTGCGCTGCGACCGCATTGCCGCCTTCGGGGGGGCTGTAGTGATGAGCCGGGCCTGTGACACGGAAACGGCAGGACTGCTGGCTGCAAACTACCTGGAGGTTGTCTGCGCGCCGGAATTCGAGGCGGGAGCCCTGGACATCCTGAAAAAAAGCAAGAACCTGCGGATTATCAGGATATCAGCGATCGAGCGCCTCGCCGACTTCGAGAAATCCCGCTTTATCGACTTCAAGAGCCTGATTGACGGCGGCATCATCGCTCAGCAATCTGCCGTCAATTCCATCCGCAAACCGTCCGACCTGAAACCGGCCGCAGCCACGTGGCATGGCAAGGAGTATCGTTGTGAACGCCAGCCGAGCCAGCGCGAGATCGATGACATGCTGTTCGGCTGGGCCGTCGAGCATGGTGTCACTTCGAATTCTGTGCTGTATGTCAAAGATGGCTGCACCGTAGGCATCGGCACCGGCGAACAGGACCGGGTTGGCGTGGCGGAGATTGCTGTGCACAAGGCCTATATCAAGTATGCCGATATCATCTGCTTCGACAGGCATGGTATTGCGTATGCCGATCTGGAACTGGCAATCAGCAGGGGAGAGCGGAATCTCTCCGAAAAAGAGGAAATTGACATGGAAGTCCGTAGGGACAAAGGGGGAATTCCTGGCTCCGTAATGATATCAGATGCCTTTTTCCCTTTCCGTGACGGGGCTGATGTCGGCATTAACCAAGGTGTTTCAGCAATCCTGCAGGCCGGCGGATCAATGCGGGATTTCGAAACAATTGAAGCCTGCAACGAGGCTGAACCGCAGGTGGCGATGATGTTCACAGGGCAGAGGTCATTTAAGCACTAAATCTGGAGCTTCCTCTTGTCTGAAGAGGCTCGGAGTCACCTCTCTTCCGACCAGATAAGGCAGTATCTCACACGACATGAGGATCTTTGCACCAGTAATAGATCGAAGGCTTTTCTTGGCAAGGAAGAGAGGCCAATTTATCTCATTTTCCGGTTGCTGCATTGAAAGAGAAACCTTGATGAGGGATGGAGCCTTTCTGCTAAAGAATTCAACATAGCGCAGGTGAATGCACATACGAGAAGGCTCCGGTCACTGCAAATCTGTCGATGATCGACGTGGGCGACTACCGTGACAACGCCCTGAAAACGTTGCTTCTGGGAATTACCGAAATCCGAACGTTCTACCCTCTCAAGTATCCTGCGCGGCAAAATGCTCAACGTTGTACCGCCAAGTTCATGAAAATCCTTTGGCACCTGAACGCAAAGACAAACCATGGCCGGCTATCAGCCGCAAACTGGCTGTGCCGTGAATCGTTGCAAACGGATTTCAGAGGTACAGCCCTTCAACTCCATTATCGAAAACCGACACCTGATAGCTGCCGAGTAACCAATATGCAACACTCCTCATATAACTCAATCAGATGAAAGCCAACAAAACCGGATTCGCCCGCATCTTTGCCGCATTTTTCTACTCAGCTGATGGCCTGCGTTCATCGTTCAAACATGAAGCGGCGTTTCGGCAGGAGCTTCTTCTCTTCATCATCTTTCTGCCGGTGCTCTTCGTTCTCCCTGTTCCTCTCCAGTTCAAGAGCCTGCTGTTTGCCGCCAACACCCTGGTGCTGATCGTAGAACTCCTCAATTCTGCGGTGGAGTCGGTTGTCGACCTTGTCTCGCCCGAATACAACGTCTATGCCAAAAGAGCAAAGGACATGGGGAGTGCCGCGGTTCTGCTGTCACTTTTTCTGGCTTTGCTGCTCTGGCTGGTTGCTGTATACACCGCCTTTTTCTGATCAATGGATCCGATCGGGCAGGATCAGGCATGAAAACCACCAAAAAAGATGACATACCCGACGACCCCGAGCGTGAAGGTAAGAAAAGTCAGGAGCAACATTCCAGTTATGGCCTATGACACCTTGCCTGTTCCGGTCTTCCTTTTTCTTTTGGTTTGAGATCCTCTTTTCCGACCTGTCTTCATACGGCCAACCGGTGATTGCTACAACTCATATCCTTTGCCTCTCCAAGCTGGGGCGGAATTCAGGTTAGCGCAAGTTTTCTTGTGACAGGCACGAATGAAAGATCCATCAAAGTAGGGGAATGCCCGCCTTCCGGAAGCACCGGAAGTATCCCAGGACCGGTCATTTTTCACGCTTGAGGACATACTGCGCCAGGGACTTCAATACATCCTTGTCCCTGCCATGCGTTTCGTCCGGAAAAATCTCAAGCTGCACCAGGGAAAGTTCAATCATCGCCTCCGCCTTCCTTCGCGTCAGCTCAAATCCTTCATACTTCAATATCAATGAGTTGACCTCTGCCAGCGAACTCCGGCGAAGCTTGGGGTCTGCGATTATCTGCTGCAGACGTTCACGGTCGCCACGATCCGCCCTCTGCACGGATACAATCAGCGGGCATGTCATCTTGCCTTCGGCCAGATCATTTCCCAGTTGCTTTCCTGTAGCAGCCGCCTTGCCCGTGTAATCGAGAAGATCATCGATCATTTGAAAGGCCGACCCCAGGCACAGGCCATACTCGCGCAGGGCGGCAACCTGTTCGCGGCTCCCGCCGGCCCACAGTCCTCCGATTTCGCAGGAGGCAGAGATCAACAGGCCTGTCTTCTCAAGGATAGCCTGTTGGTAGTCCTCTTCCGACAGGTTGAAGCGGGTGGCGTTACGCATCTGCAGGAACTCACCATCCACCATTCTCCCGGTAGCTTCTGAAAAAACCTTCAAAGCCTCACTTCCGGCCAGTTCGCCGACAATGGCCATCGAGCGGGCATGGAGGAAATCTCCCCCCAGAATCGCCGCGATCGTTCCGAACTGGACGTGGACGGACGGTCGGCCCCGCCGGGTACCGGCTCTATCGATCACATCGTCGTGCATCAGGGTCGCTGCATGCAGGTATTCAAAGGCTCTTGAGAGTTGGTAGGTCTCCGGATCGCTCCTGCCGCAGAGACGGGAGGCGAGCACGGCAAGCAGAGGCCGTATCCGTTTTCCGCCGTTGAACAGGCTGTAGCTGAGGACCTCAGTCAGAAGCGGGTCAACATGCGCCGCCAGTTTGTCGAGATCAGCCTGCATCGTGGCATCGATCAGAGCCGCTTCATCGCGGATAGCCGTCTTCAAGAGTTCATTCGCCGTTCCCGTCATTCTGTTTCGCTCAACATAAGACCTTTTTTGATTTTGCCCTGCCGGCATACCCATGTCGGCAGAGCGCGTTGATACCTCGAATTTGGACAGCCAGGCACAGGCATGCTGTAGTATCCAGTGATCATGAACCGGATACCAAATCGCTTCCGGTATTGAGGAAGCTGGAGAGATCCGCCAGGTCCCGCACCACCGGTGACGACGGCAGACTTTTCAGAAATGT
>CAYYWK010000432.1:0-3524 GCA_964475345.1 uncultured Desulfobulbus sp. | reverse complement strand
GTGGTGTCAGCGATGCTGCGCAACCAGGGGCATGGGGTGGTGGTGGCATCGAACGGCCGGCTGGCCCTGGAGACGCTCGAAAACGAGGAGTTCGACTGCATCTTCATGGACATCCAGATGCCGGAGATGGACGGCATGGAGACAGCGGCGGCGATCAGGCAGCGCGCCGGCCGCAACCGCCTCGACATCCCGATCATCGCCCTGACCGCGCACGCGATCCAGGGGGACCGGGAGCGTTTCCTCAGCGCCGGGATGAACGACTACCTGACCAAGCCGATCCGCGCCGAATCGCTGCGCGACGTCCTGGCAAAGGTCGCCGGGCAGCTGTACGGCGGGCAGTAAACAGCGTAGGATGAAAATAAAACGGGCATCTTCCCCGCCAGGGGGTGATGCCCGTTTATCTTCATGCCCCCGGCGGAGCGGAGTAAAGGCCGTGGGCGCTCAGCCGAGGAAGGTTTCGATCGGGGTGTACTCAAGCCCGAAGGCCTCCGCCACGCCCTTGAAGGTGACCTTACCGCCCACCACGTTGACGCCCGGGCGGATTTCCTCGTTGTCGATGCAGGCCTTCTTCCAGCCCTTCTCGGCGATCTGCAGCGCGTAGGGCAGGGTGGCGTTGGTCAGCGCCAGGGTCGAGGTCTTGGCGACCGCCCCCGGCATGTTGGCGACGCAGTAATGGACCACGCCGTCGACGATGTAGGTCGGTTCGGTATGGGTGGTCGGCCGGGAGGTCTCGAAACATCCGCCCTGGTCGATGGCCACGTCCACCAGAACCGCCCCCTGCTTCATGTCCTTGAGCATGTCGCGGGTGATGATCTTCGGGGCCTTGGCGCCGGGGATCAGCACCGCGCCGATCACCAGGTCGGCCTCCTTCAGCAGCTCGCGCAGCTTGGGCCGGGTGCTCATCACCGTGTAGCAGTTGCTCGGCATGATCTCGCTGAGGTAGCGGAGACGGTCGAGGCTGTTGTCGAGCAGGTAGACCTTGGCGCCGAGGCCGCAGGCGATCCGTGCGGCGTTGATGCCGACCACGCCGCCGCCGATGACCACGACGTTGCCCGGCTCCACCCCTGGCACGCCGCCCAGCAGGATGCCGCGGCCCCCTTCGCTCATCTGCAGGTAGTTAGCCCCCTCCTGGGCGGCCATCCGGCCGGCCACCTCGCTCATCGGCGTCAGCAGCGGCAGGCTGCGGTCCTTCTTCTGGATGGTCTCATAGGCGATGTTCACCGAACCGGCGGCGATCAGGGCCCTTGTCAGCTCCTCGTCGGCGGCCAGATGCAGGTAGGTGAAGACGATCTGGTCTTTCTTGATCAGCGGGTATTCCTGGGGTTGCGGCTCCTTGACGTGCATCACCATGTCGGACTTGGCGTAGATCTTGGCGGCGGTCTTGACGATGGTCGCCCCGGCCTGTTCATAGTCGCTGTCGGTAAAGCCGCTGCCGAGACCGGCGTTCTTTTCGACGAGGACCTTGTGCTTGTGCTGGGTCATGATCTCCACTCCCGCCGGAGTCATGCACACGCGGTTTTCAGCCACTTTGATTTCCTTGAGGATTCCGATGATCATAGTCCTGTACCTTGTCTTGGGTGGATGGGGTGCGTGGTCTTCCGTCATGTCCGCAGCAGGGGAGGAGTGCGCGGGCCGGGACATGACAGAAAACCACCGCTCTGCATTGCCGCTTACAGTATGTAGGGCACCTTCAGGTTGTAGCCCTCGTAGACCACGAAACTCTCGACGGTCTGCACATCCTTGATCTTCGCCACCTGGCCGGTGATGAACTCGAGCAGGCTGTAGTCCTCGCTGAGCAGGACCTGGAGGATCAGGTCGTAGCGTCCGGTAACGATCCCCGTCGAAACTACTCCCCTGAGTCTGCTGAATTCCTTGGCTTTTTCCTGCAGGTCCATGGTCTTCAGCTTGACGCCGAGATAGAGCAGGCTGTGGCCGCGCAGCACGTCGACCCGGACGTTGCCGGTGATCTCGAGGATCCCGTCCTCGATCATCCTGTTGACGCGGGCCCGCACCGTGTTTTCGGTGATCGACAGGGCCTGGGCGATCAGCTTGTAGGATTTGCGGCCGTCCTTGAGATGGCGGATGATGTCGATATTGACGGCGTCGATCTGCATCGTTGCACGCTGGGGTTATGCTGCATTTTTCAGTGTTGCTTGATGATAGAGGCGATTTCTGAAAAAGTCAAAATAAAATATCGAAATTGAGCAAAACATAAATCTGAGATTAATTAATGGCGCAATGCGTTGATTGTGTGGGTGATCTGCAGATGGTTTGGGCTGGGGGAGACGGCGGGATGAGGAAGTCAGGGGTGACGGGGATACGGGAGCATTGGCAGGGCAGCCGACAACAGGCGGGCGGAATTGCAGCGAGCGGCGCTGGAGCGATCGGGGAACCGCGGGAACACGCCTGCCGCGGGCGGTGCCGGCCCGGCAGGGCTGCCGCCGGCATCAGTGCAGCACCAATCAGGAGTCGGAACGGGGCGGAGGAGGGCTCTTCTGCAGGCCTGCGGCGCAGCTGCAGCACATCCTGCCGCCGCTGTTATGGCACATGCCGGTCAGGCCATGCCGGGTCCTGAGCAGTTTGCGGCGGCTGTGGCTGATCGTGCAGGCGACGATCAGCAGCAGCGGGAAGGTGAACATGATGAGCAGCAGAAAGGTCTTCATGTCTCAATTATACGCATTTTTCTGTCAGCCGCCGAAATCGTCGAAGTGAATGTTTTCCTTGGCGACGCCGAGGTTGTCGAGCATCTCGATGATCGCCCTGGTCATCATCGGCGGGCCGCACAGGTAGTAGTGGATGTCCTCCGGCGCCGGGTGGTCCTTCAGGTACTGGTCGAGGAGGATCAGGTGGATAAAACCCGTTGCGCCGCTCCAGTTGTCCTCCGGCAGCGGGTTGGAGAGGGCGAGGTGGAAGGTGAAGTTGTCGTGCTCCCTGGCCAGCTGCTCGAATTCCTCGCTGTAGAACACCTCCTTAAGGCTGCGGCCGCCGTACCAGAAGGAGACCTTGCGGGTGGTCTTCTGTGCGAAAAACAGGTCGAAGATATGGCTGCGTAGTGGCGCCATGCCGGCGCCGCCGCCGATGAAGATGATTTCGGAATCGCCATCCTCCATGAAGAACTCGCCGAAGGGGCCGGCGATGGTGACCTCGTCACCGGGCTGCAGGTTGAAGATGTACGAGGAGACCTGGCCGGGCGGGATGTCCGGGCTGCCGCCCGGCGGCGGGCTGGCGATGCGCACGTTGAGCTTGATGATGCCTTTTTCGCCGGGATAGTTGGCCATCGAGTAGGCCCGCGACACCGGGGTGTGGACATGGGATTTGTACTGGAACATCTTGAACTTGGTCCAGTCACCGAGGAAGCGCTCGTCGATGTCGAAGTTGGCGTAGTCGACGGTGTGCGGCGGCACTTCGATCTGGATGTAGCCGCCGGCCTTGAAATCGACGTTCTCCCCCGCAGGCAGGGTCAGCACCAGTTCCTTGATGAAGGTGGCGACGTTGCTGTTGGAGGCAACCGTGCAGTGGCCATT
>CAYYWK010000431.1:0-3528 GCA_964475345.1 uncultured Desulfobulbus sp. | reverse complement strand
CGCCGAACAGCAGCAGTTTTTCGGTGAGGGTGGTCTTGCCGGCGTCTGGATGGCTGATGATGCCGAAGGTCCGCCGCCGGGCGATTTCGGCTTCGAGTTGCTTGCTCATGATGCTTCTGGGGAAAGATTGTCCTTTGCGTTATCGATTGCAGGTATTATAAGAACAGGCTGAGAAAAACACAGCACGATACGGCCTTTTTCCCATAATGCAAACAGAAAACGAATACCCATGCAAAAAACACCTACAGTACTGGTGACCGGCGGCTGCGGCTTCATCGGCGCCAATTTTGTTCGCCTGCTGCGAGACAAGCGGCCGCAGTGGCGGCTGATCAACCTCGACAAGCTGACCTACGCCGGCAACCTCCAGAGCCTTGCCGGCATCGAGGAAGGACCGGGGTACCGTTTTGTCAGGGCGGACATCTGCGACGCCGCGGCGGTGGAAGGGCTCTTCGCCGGGGAGCGGATCGACATGGTGGTCCATTTCGCCGCCGAATCGCACGTCGACCGCTCGATCACCGGTCCCGCCGATTTCATCCAGACCAACATCGTCGGCACTTTCACCCTGCTCGAGGCGGCGCGCAAGCGCTGGCTCGACGGGGCGGGCGCGGCCCTGGAGGGAACGCGCTTTCTCCATGTCTCAACCGACGAGGTTTACGGGTCTCTCGGCGATGAGGGCTATTTCACGGAGACCACCGCCTACGATCCGCGTTCCCCGTATTCGGCCTCGAAGGCCTCTTCCGACCATCTGGTCAGCGCCTATTTCCACACTTACGGGCTGCCGACCCTGATCACCAACTGCTCGAACAACTACGGCCCCTACCAGTTCCCCGAGAAGCTGGTCCCGCTGATTCTCCGCAATGCCAGGATGGAAAAGCCGCTGCCGGTCTACGGTGACGGCCGCAACGTCCGCGACTGGCTCTACGTCGGCGATCACTGCGAGGCGGTTCTGGAGGTGCTGGAGCGGGGACTGCCGGGCCGCAGCTACAACATCGGCGGCAACAACGAGAAGATGAACATCGAGGTGGTGACCCTGATCTGCGACATCCTCGACAAACGGCTCGGCCTGCCCGAGAAGAGCATGAGCCGCCGCTCGCTGATCACCTTTGTCCAGGATCGGCTCGGCCATGACCGCCGTTACGCCATCGACGCCACGAGGATCCGAGACGAGCTGGGCTGGCAGCCGAAGGTCGGCTTCGCGGAGGGTATCGAGTTGACCGTCGACTGGTACCTGAACAACCAGGACTGGGTAGAAGCGGTGGTCGACGGCAGCTACCAGGAATACTACGCGAAAATGTACGGTGAGCGCTGAGCGGCCGCGGACTGCTGGCCACGTATTGAGCAACGAAGGGTAAAAGACGATGCAGGTCAAACCGACAGCCATCCCCGAGGTGCTGGTCGTCGAACCGAAGGTGTTCGGCGATGAACGGGGCTTTTTCTACGAGAGTTTCAACCAGCGGGTCTGGCGGGAAAAGACCGGCCTGAACCGGAGCTTCGTCCAGGACAATCATTCCCGTTCCAACCGGGGAGTATTGCGTGGGCTGCATTACCAGGTCCGGCAGCCCCAGGGCAAGCTGGTGCGGGTGGTGGTCGGCGAGGTTTTTGACGTCGCTGTCGATCTGCGGCGGCACTCGCCGACCTTCGGACGCTGGGTGGGCGAGATTCTCAGCGCCGAAAACAAGCGGCAGCTCTGGTTGCCGGAAGGGTTCGGCCATGGTTTTCTGGTCCTCTCCGAGTCGGCAGAGTTCCTCTACCGCACCACCGACTACTACGCCCCTGAGCATGAGCGCTGCATCGCCTGGAACGATCCCGACCTCGGCATCGTCTGGCCGCTGGCCGGCAAGCCGGTGCTGTCCGGCAAGGATGCCGCCGGAACTGCCTTCCGGGACGCGGACGTCTATGACGAATGGCCGGTGCCGGGTGCCTGAGCTGAGCAGTTTGCCGCGCCGGGCTTGAAGCGCCTGCCAAAAACCGGTAGACTGCAGCCATCCGCCCGGCGATCAATCGGCATGTTGGGTGGGCCGCTGCACCAACCGATGAATTGAACCACTGTCCACATGCTGATGTGGGAGGAAATCCATGCGCAGTCTTGTCCAGACCCTGGTACTCGCCTCACTGCTGCTTGCCGGCTGCGAGGCCTCGTTCAACCTGACTACCGCCGGGCTCGGCGACCCGGCGGTGCTCACCGCCGTCGACCTTGCCAGCAAAGCGCCGCTGGAAAAGGCGACAATTTTCCCCGCCGACGTCAAAACGCTCTACGCAACCGTCCAGATCAAGAACGCCCCGGCCGACACCGGCGTCAAGGCGGTCTTCTATTATCTTGAGACTGGCAGGCAGCAGATCGCCGAAGAGACGGTCAAGGCGGAGGGCAGCCGCTATCTCAGCTTTTCTCTCAACCCGCCGGAAACCGGCTGGCCGGTGGGACGCTACGAGGTGGAATTCGCCCTGAACGGCGAAGTCAAGGAAAAGACCGCCTTTTCCATCGTACCGGCCGCCGATGTGCCTGTGGCGAAGGGATTCCCGGGCGCGGGCGGGCAGCAGGCGGAGCCGGCGGCCAATCCTGCCCAGCCTCCGGCGGGGCCTGGCCAGCAGTCTCCGACGGCCGCGGAGCCAGCCCAGACAATACCGCCTCCGGCAGTCCAGGCCGGAACTGTAACTCCCGGAGCCGCGCCAGGCGCTGCGAACGTGCAGCCGCCAGCGCCGCCGGCGGTACCGGAACGGGCATACAAGACCTTCCAGGACAAGCAGTTCGGTTTTTCCTTCGAACTGCCCGACAACTGGACATTCCAGACAGTCGGCGCCAACAGCGACTACATGTTCAGCGGCCAGCCCGGCACCCCCGAGGCCGAGATCAGCGTCATCGTCCAGATCGTCGATACCCAGAAAGGGGTGGTCGGCAGCCTCAAGGATCAGATGGTCTCGCTACTGAACCAGTTTTCGCAGATGAATGGCGCCAGGATCGAGTCGAAAAGCCAGATTCAGGCGGCCAACCAGGTGGCGCCGTTCTTTCTGGTCACCTACCAGGCCGAGGACAGCAGGAAACAGCAGGTGACCTTCGGCCACACCCAGCTCGGCATCGACAATCCCCCGTACCTGCTGTTGATCAGTTATTCGGCGCCGCGGGAAATCTACCAGCAGAATGTCTCGACCTTCCAGCACATGGTCGAATCGCTGAAACTGACTCCGCCGGTGCAGTAACCGGCCGCTACTGGCCGAATTCCTCGGAGATCTCCGGCGGCTGACCGGCGGGAAGCGGATGGGCTGACGGGTCGGCCAGTTCGTCGGCAATCTCAGGCGGATTTCCCGGTGCCGGCAGCGCCAGTTCCTCCTCCGGCATGGCCGGCATCGCGCTTTTGGATGCCGGCGCCTGGCCCCGGTAGTCGCCGAGATAGCGAGAGGCAACCCAACCAAGGGCCCCTCTGCGGGTCTCGATCTCCGACCACAGACCCTGCTGCCGCCGGATGGCGACCGTTTCTCCGCGATAGAGCAGGGCCAGCACCGGGCAGGAGGTATCCGGGCAGCGGCGCAGGT
>CAYYWK010000430.1:0-3529 GCA_964475345.1 uncultured Desulfobulbus sp. | reverse complement strand
GCCGGCAGCCGGATCACCTACATGATCGGCAACGCCCTGATCGACGCCCTGACCCAGCTCAAGGCGGCGATGGCCGAGACCCGCACCGCCACCGGCGCCGAACTGGAGAAGGCCGGCAAGCCCCGGCGCTATCTCGGCCGCAAGAAGAACGAGGACGCCGGGCCGCTCGACACCCAGACCGGTCAGGGACCCTCCTTCGAGTCGCAGGTCCACGCGGTGCAGCTGGTGGAACTGGAGGTCGACACCGCCAGCGGCAAGGTCCGGGTGCTGAAGATGACCACCGCCGTCGACGCCGGCCCGGTGATCAATCCGCAGAACCTCACCGGCCAGCTGGAGGGGGGGATGGACATGGGCGTCGGTTTCGCCCTGCGTGAGGAGTATGTCGCCGGCAAGACCAGGGATTGGGTCAGTTTCAAATTCCCGACCATCCGCGACCATTTCCCGATGGAGACCATCATCCGCGAGACACCCCGCCCCAAGGGCCCACTCGGAATCACCGGCATCGGCGAGATGTGCATGGTGCCGACCGCTCCGGCCGTGATCAACGCCATCAACAACGCTGCCGGCGTGTGGATCACCGAACTGCCGGCCACTCCCGAAAAGATCAAGGCGGCCCTGGCAGCGGCCTCCTGATCCCGCGATGCCGGCGCAGCACGACGGCACAGGCGACCACCAGCCCGTTGTCCGCAGGTTCGGACAGCGGGAGGTGGTCTTCGATTCCGAGGGATTCTTCAACGATTTCAGCGACTGGACGGAAGAGATCTGCGCCTGCCTGGCCGCGGAGGCCGGTTGTGAGCTGCTCGACGAGAGGCACTGGCTGGTCATCCGCTATCTTCGGGAGTATTATGGCGCAAACGGCCGGGCGCCGCTGAACAGCGTCATGCGCAAGGGCACCGGCATGGCGCTGCTGGAGTTGGAAGCGCTCTTCCCGGGGGGCATCAGGGACGGGGCGCGGCGGCTCGCCGGCCTGCCCAATCCCACGACCTGCAGCTGAATCAGCGGAGGAAACGATGATCTACCTCGACAACGCCGCCACGGTCTGGCCCAAAGACGGCGACTGCCTGCACCTGGCCCTGGACGACTACCTGCGGCTGGGCGCATCGCCCGGCCGGGGCGGTTACGACCGGGCGGTGGAGTCCGAGGAGGCGGTGGCTGCCGTCCGCACCCGCATCGCCAGGTTCTTCGGGGCCTGCAGGGAGGCGCGGGTCTGTTTCGCCGCCAACGCCACCGATGCCCTGAACACGCTGATCCAGGGCCTGGCCACACCGGGGGCACATATCGTCAGCTCGCGACTGGAGCACAACTCCGTCCTCCGCCCGCTGCATCATCTCGAGAGGCAGGGGATGATCACCTTCGACCTGCTGCCCTTCGACGCCGGCGGCTGCATCGACCCGGCGGCGGTGGCGGCCGCCATCCGGCCGGCGACCTGCCTGGTGGTCCTCACCCATGCCTCCAATGTCCTCGGCACGGTACAGCCGGTCGCCGAGATCGGGGCGATCTGCCGGCGATACGGCGTGCCGCTGGTCATCGATGCCGCCCAGAGCGCCGGGATGGTCCCCATCGACATGCAGGGCTGGGATATCCAGGGACTGGCCTTCACCGGCCACAAGTCGCTGCTCGGTCCCACCGGTATCGGCGGCATGGTGCTCAGTCCGGAAATCGATCCGCTGCCGAGCCGTTTCGGCGGCACCGGCATCGACTCGCTCAACCCCTTCCAGCCCTCGGCTTACCCCGAGCGGCTCGAGGCCGGCACCCTCAATCTCTTCGGTATCCTCGCCCTGGGCAGAAGCCTTGCGGCCATCGAGCCGTGCTACCGGGACAATCTGGCCAGGGAAATGGCGCTGCTGCGCCTGCTCCGCGACGGGCTTGCCGGTTGCCGCCGGTTGCGGCTTTTTGCCGCGGACAATCTGGACAATCACCTGCCGATCCTCACCTGTACCGTCGCAGGGATGAACAGCGTCGACGCCGGGGCCATCCTCGACGGCGATTTCGGCATCGCCGTCCGCAGCGGCCTGCACTGCGCCCCCCTCGTCCACGCCGATCTGGGCACCCGCGAGAGCGGCGCGGTCCGCTTCAGCCTCGGTCCCTTCACCAGCGAGGCCGATATCACCGAGGCCATCCGGGCCATGCAGGTCATCGCCGGTTAGGCGGGCCTTTCAGCTGGCGCCCTGACGGAAAGAAAGGGCTGCCGGCGAGCCGTTGAGCAGTTCCAACTCGAAGATATTCTCGCGCCGGCGGATGATGTTGATGCAGGCATGATCCTGCCGCAGGCGGAAGAGCAGGGGAAGCGGCATGCCGAGCATGCGGCAGAGCAGCACCCGGTTGACCCCGGCATGGCCGACGATGGCGATGTTGGCGGCCGCACCGTCCAGGATGCGGAGGAAGGCCGGCCATGCCCGGTTGCCGAGGTCGCTGAAGCTCTCGCCAGCCGGCGGACGGAAGATGGCGATGTGTTTTCCCCGGGCCTCGTAACTGCCCGGGAACCGCTGCCGCACTTCGTCAACCGTCAGTCCTTCCCATGCACCAAGGGTAATTTCAGCGAGCGCCGGTTCGATCTGCGGCGACAGGCCGAGGGCGGCGGCGAGGATTTCGGCGCTTTCCCGGCATCTGCCGAGCGGGCTGGCCACCAGGCAGTCGATGCCGGCATCCCTCAATCGGTCGGCGACCCATCGCATCTGCCCCCGCCCGTTTTCGGTGAGGGCCAGCTCCATTTGCCCGACGAAGCGGCGTGGCGAAGCCCCGGGGATCTCGCCGTGCCGCAGCAGATAGATGGTCTTCACAGTCCCGCCTCATCCAACACTGTTTCAATCCGCATGCCGGTGGACTGTTCGGCCAGTTCCTGCAAGGCCTGCGCCCGCTCCAGCCGTTCCCTGATCGCCTGGCAGGCTGCGGCGTCAGCGGCGAACAGCCGCAGTTTTTCGGCATAGCGCTCCGCAAGGCCGATGCGGCGGCTGCCGCTGATATATTTATCGGCCAGGCAGAGGACTTCCCGTTCCGTCAGCCGCCCGTCCTCCGGAACAGGCAGGTCCATATGGTCCGCGATTATGGCGCCGATCTCCGGCAGGCCCAGTCCGGCGAGCCTCTCCGCCCCGCGCTGGCCGTGCCGGGGCTGTCCCTTGGCCACATCGTGGAGCAGGCCGCCGCAGTAGACGGCGTCAAGATCGAGCGCCGCCCCGCGCGCATTGAGCGCTTCGGTAAGCGCCACCGCGGCTCGCCCGACCATCCGCCCGTGGCCAAGTCCCGGTCCGGGCAGCAGCAGTTCGGCCAGGGCGTCTGTCTCCTGGCGGCCGGGGATGGCCAGTCGCTTGTGGCGATCCCGCAGCAGCTGCAGATCCTCCGGTGTATCGGCATCGAGCAGGATGCCCTGGTCCCAGACGGCGACATCCTGTCCCTTCTGGCCGGCGAGCACAGTCTCGAGCCCGCCGGTGCCGTCATGGGCCAGGATCTCCGGGATCAGGCAGGCCGGAATCAGCGGTGGATGGCCTTGTTGGCCGGCGAAAGTCGGGAACAGGGCGGTGTGGCTGCCGGG